>CAYQTY010000102.1:6396-10423 GCA_964420535.1 uncultured Leptolinea sp.
TTCACCGGAAAACTAACCGGGTCCGCGGTATTTGCCCGGGCGTTTGATCAGGCCGGCAACTACACAGACAGTAATGCCATTCTTCTGGCCGGCGACGGATCGACACCAGTCACCCACCTGGATGCGCTTCCGTCAGAATACGGCAGCAACATGATCAACTTGCGATGGACAGCTGTTTCCAAAGCGGCAATTGACCATTTCGAATTACAGTACAAAATTGACGGTAGTGACTGGCAGGCGCTCGGCGGTCCGTTAGCGGGTGACTTGAGAAGCACTGGTTTCTTCGCGAAAAACGGAGCAACCTATGAGTTCCGTATCCGCACGGTAACGGCGGAAGGCGCCGAGGAATTTCCTGCCGGCGCGCAGTCAAAAACCACGGTGGAAACGGAATGCACGCCGGATAAATATGAACCCAAAGATAATGTTCCCACAGATTCACCGGCACTCACGGCGGGTGTGGGTCAATTTCATAACCTGTGCGGTATAAAGGATGTGGATTGGTCGAGCATGCTGCTGCAAGGCGGCAAAAGTTACACCTTTACATCCATACCCACAGAACTGGCGGGCGGTGTAAGTATGCAGATTTTCGACCTGACGGGAAACGCCATGACCGACGTAGCAATCCCGGCAGATCTGAATTCACAAACCACCCTTGATTTCACACCGGACACCAGCGCCACTTACCTGCTGCATATTAAGGCAGCCAATGATCAGCTATCCGGTACCCACTCTGTTTACGATATCAAATACGACCAGGCAGCCCCGTTCTCGCCGATCCCGGTGGTATGCGGAGCCATATTGATCCCGCTGCTCACAGCGCTCGGAAGATTATGGAGCCGGATGAGGGCTAATGCCGGTTTGTGAATCACTTAATAAATAACTTCAGCGCGGCAACCAGAGCGAAAAGCATGAACACTCCCAGGGCAACCGGGAGTGTTCGGCTATTATTACGTTGATCAGATATTTCAATAATCGGGAAAATTCCCGCTGGAGCCCAGATCGGACCAGCCAGCCAGGCAAACAAAGCGCCCCCCAGTAAACCGCCAAGGTGCCCGAAGTTATCGACAAATTGCAGGCTGCCGATCACAAAGAGGTTGATTCCTATCACCATTAGTGAATTCGTCAGCATGGCGCGTGAATTCTTAAAAAACTTACGATTCTGATAGATAAACAAAGCCTGCGCGCCAATTAGGCCAAAAATTGCCGTGGAAGCCCCAAGTGAGGGAGCCGCGGTAAAGAGAAATGAGAAAACATTCCCGGCAAAAGCGCTGACGAGGTACAGGGCCAGGTAACGCCAGTGGCCATAATATAGTTCAATCTCACGGCCTATTGAAAACAACGCGTACATATTAAAAAAGATATGCAGAAGTCCACCATGCAATAAAGCCGGGGTAAACAACCGCCATACCTCACCCCGAAGGATCAATTCATTCACTTTCATCCCATACAGTGCGGGCAAATCATAACCGATAACAAAATCTGAAATCATCTGCAAAACAAAGAAAATAACAGTGCCCCCAACCAGTATGTAGGTAACGATTGGACTGTTTGACTCCAGCTTTAACGTGATCCGGGCGACAGGTTCGGGCGGAGTGGTTGCGGATTGTGTGGAAATTTCATCCGCCGGAAGATCTTCCGGTGATGGGGACATCCGGGGAAATTGATCGCTCATATATTGATTTTCCGCGGATGTGTACGCGAGTGTTCCACTTTAATAATGGCTTCTATGCTATCAACCGCTTTGTCCAACCGGTTTTGCGCGTTTACAACCACGTAATCAAAAATATCCAGTTCGTCCAGCTCGCTCTTTGCTTTATCGATGCGGATTTTCAGACTTTCGGGGGTCTCTGTTTTCCGGTCGACCAGGCGGTTGTACCATTCTTTCGCGTCAGAAGGTACAAGAAAAATCAAAACGGCTTCCGGGAACAATTCACGGATCTTCCGGGCACCCTGAACGTCAAGCCGCATCACCACATCTTTTCCGCTGGCAAGAGCTTTTATCACCTGGCTGCGGGGTATCCCTTTGTAATCCTGGTAAACCAGAGCGTATTCGATCAAGTCATTTTCGGCGATCATTTTCTCAAATACGGCCGGTTCTACAAAGTTGTAGTCTACACCCTCTACCTCGCCAGGGCGGGGTTTTCGGCTGGTTGTGGTGACAACAAAATGGAAAGGAAGCAACCGGGCTTTCATTTCATTTAACACCGCGTCTTTTCCCACTCCGGAAGGCCCTGAGATGACGATCAATAAAGGCGACATCTGCAATACGTCAAAACGGATACTGGAGAGCGGTAATTCGGCAGGATTATTATCCACGGTTAACTCCTAGGTCATTGATAATTAAGGTCCATTATACCAACTGCGGTTATTGCCATGCTTCTCCTTGAAAGCCCGTATATAATGTAGGTTCAATTCAGGAGGACAAGTATGCCCGGTTACGATTATCGCTGCGCGGATTGCCGAAAACGCTTTGAAGTGTTTCTTACGTATAAAGAGTATGGGACAATCGAAGTTCGGTGCCCGCATTGTCACAGCGCAAACGTTCAGCGGAAGATCGGCCGTGTGAGGATTAGCCGGTCAACTCCTGACCGCATGAAGAACCTGGCAGATCCCTCCCGCCTGAATTCTCTGGAAGACGATCCCCGCGCGCTGGGTTCCATGATGAAGGAAATGCGCACAGAACTGGGCGAACAGATGCCCGCCGAGTTTGATGAAGTGGTTGACCGGCTTGACCATGGACAATCACCGGAACAAATCGATTCGGATATGCCCGACCTTTCTGATGATTACAGTTCGAGTGGAAGTTCCCTGTCTGATTCCGGTGGAATCAGTGAAACCCTGTAACCGCATATTCCGCCGGCTATTCGTTCACCATACTCTTCAGTTGGTCAAAGCTGGTCACACCTGAAATCTGATTGAGAAAACTAGAGAGTGAACCACTTTGCTGCCGAAACGCTCTGACAACCGGGCCTACCGGATCCTTGCCGGCAGCCCCTCCCGGGGTATCGGCATACGCGCCATAAAACGC
The DNA here is from genome assembly GCA_964420535.1 of uncultured Leptolinea sp. Taxonomy (GTDB): domain Bacteria; phylum Chloroflexota; class Anaerolineae; order Anaerolineales; family Anaerolineaceae; genus Leptolinea. Next base: position 9,425 of record CAYQTY010000102.1, read on the forward strand.
AAAATACGCCTGGTTCAGCCGGCGGATAGGATAACCGTTGTTCCAGAAAAGCGTACGGCGCTCTTCCATATACGTTTCTGCTTCATCGACTTTTCCCACAGCCAGAAATTCGTCCACAGTCACCCTTGTAATGTGCATCTCTTTCCGGAAATCAAACGGCTGAGAATCTTTGAGAGAAAGATCGGCTTTCGGCGGAGACGAATTGGCTGCCGGAGGCGGGAGAACTTCTTCCGGCAATAATTGCGGGTAATACTGGCGGAGAACCTGCCCGCCGATCTCTGCACCCGCGATAGAAGCTACCGTTTCGTTTATGGTGCGCAACTCCGGGGTGGTTGCATAATTGATCCCAAGCGGGCGTAGAGTCAGAAAATTGTGGGTCCATTCATGCGCGATGGTTTCCACTAAAAATGACAGGTCGGAGGTCGTCATGACCATGGTGGGGTAAACCCCCACCCCGCCCACCGGAACCACAAGCGCCGATACATCCAGGTTCTTCATAACCTGTTCTTCCAGAGAATTCATATCTTCCGCTGACATCTCTGCCAGCAGCGAGATATTCGCATCCTGTTGAATGGAATCACGCGGAGACACAATCAATGCCATCGGTAGTGGTGTGGAATGATATAAAATCGGGGGAAACGGTTGCCCGAGAACAGTCAGGTTGTTTTGTGCCAGAACATGGCTGATCTGAGCCTGTAATGTTGACTCAACCAGAGGGGATAGCCGTTCCTTAACCTTCTCCGCGTTTTCCAGTTCTTGCTTGAACGCGATAGCCGCAATGTCCTTATTTTCAATATCAGGGTTGGCATAAACAAAAGAAATTTGAGCATTTAACTGCGAGATAAGAGAAACGGTTTTCACATATTCATTCACTGCGGCTGTTGACTCTTCTGCCGGGATATAACCTCCCAGATTAACGGAAGACTGTTCGACTTTACTCCAGATGGCTTTGAGCGTCCAATCGACATAGTCAAATTCGATTGTATGCGTAAACTGCCG
>CAYQTY010000103.1:0-1559 GCA_964420535.1 uncultured Leptolinea sp.
TGCAAGCGGGAGGATACGCATCCATAGACCTCAGGCTTGTGTCCGCTAGCATCTATCGCGAGGAAGTAGGGTCATTGACCACGGATGGAAAAGAATCCCGGCAGACCAGAGGTTGACGCGGCGGACTGATTTTTATTCCGGTTGTTCCGGCTTCCAGTCAAATTCGATCTGACGGGCGGTGCGCGTGGCTAACTGTTTGCTCTCCAGCCGCGCCACCAGGTGCAGGCTCATTTTGATCCCTGCTGAAATGCCCGCCGAGGTGACCACCGAACCATTGTCAATCCACGGTTTTCCGGGTTGAACCTTCACATGCGGGAATCGGGCTTGCAGGTCTTTGGCGTCTTCCCAGTGGGTGGTGGCGGTTTTCTCAAACAACACCCCGGCGGCGGCCAGCAGGAACGCTCCGGTGCATACCGAAGCGGTGACGGTTGTTTTACGTGCCGTTTCATTGATCCAATCCAGAATGCGAGTGTTCTGCATTTCAACATCCACCACCCCACCCGGAACGATCAGCATATCCATAGCCGGGTGTTCACCAATGGTGAACTGGGGGATCACTTCCATCCCCTGGCGCGTTTTTACCGGTTTCAAATTCTCGGCCAGCGTGAAAACCAGGAACGGTGGAAAAATCCCGGGATTCTGGCGTTGTTTCACACGGGTCGCGGTGGTAAACACCTCATACGGCCCTGCCAGATCCAGTATTTCTATTCCATTGAATAATAAGATACCCACACTGCGTGTTCGTGCTGTTGCCATCGGTCAATCCCCTTTGCCTGTCAGAATAAATACTGTTGTACCTGTAAACCGCTTCCCTGTGATTCTACCTTATTTTTGACCGGGGGAAATTTCAACGTTTGACGCGTAGAATTACCCCGGGTGGATCGATCCTACCCGGGGTACACGTATATGGGGTAACCGGCAGCCGCCGGACGGTTATCAGGGTGCGGTGGACGGCGCGAGCGTGGGAATAGGAATGATCGGCAGCGAAGCTTCAGCACCGTTCAATTTGATCAATTGCTTGGGCACCCAACCGGCATTCCCTGGACTGCTGGGGATATCGATCTGGATCCAGTCACCCTTGTCTGTGCGCCCGATCACATTGGTGATCTGCCCTTTCAGGAAGGTTCCCACCGCCGGGAATGTAAGCCCCGGACCCTGTACCACGTAGATATCCTGATCCACGGTAGCCGTCACCGGTGACACGGTGCTGGTCGGTGGAATGGCTGTGGGTGCAATGGTGGGCGCGGGGGTGGCGGTGATGTATTTCAACCCGAGCTGATTGGCCAGCTCCTGGTCAAATGAAGCACGCAGCGACCGAGTCTGGGCGAGTTGATTCTTGATCGTATCATCCGTGGCCGATGACATGATGCTGATCGACGTCAACACCACCCCGCTCATAAAATTCACCTGGGCTTCTTTGAGCGGGTTCAGGCACGAGGGCGCGTCATAATTAATGGCTTCGCGCCGGATGGCTTGAAGAACCAGAATCACCTGCACCATCTGATTCCGGTCTGGAATAGACTGGATCAGGTAGCTGGTATCGTCAAATTCTCCCATTA
>CAYQTY010000103.1:1569-8439 GCA_964420535.1 uncultured Leptolinea sp.
CAATCTCGGGCCGTTTGGCTTCGATGGATGAACACGGATCCACCGGCGCCTGTGTGGCCAGATTCACGATTGAGGCCTGTGTATATAAAGGAAGCTGTGGAACCAGAGGCGCTGCAGGCGGGGCCTGGGTCGGCGGAAGCGGCTTGGCTTCAACCACCGCCACGGTCGGCGCACCCTCGGGCCATCGAATTCCAGAACAGGATGTCAGCAGCAGTGAGAGCAACATTAGAGCCATTACGAACAGACGTAAGGTCTTATACATGTTATCCCTCCCCGGACAACTGGTTTATGAATTCTCCACCCTGAAAAAGATTATAGCACGCGCGATTTAAAGAATCACATGGCAGATTCACCGGATAGTGAATCTGATATGTTGACTGAAAACGCTGGCGGTTTGACCTACTGGCAGGCTACCGCGATCATGTAGATGTTTTTGACGATGGCCGGCCCGGTCACACTGCGCATTTCAGGCCCTTTTTCGAAGATCAGGAATGCACCGGTCATATTGGCCGGGATGCGCACTTCCACACCCTGTGACTGTGTGAGCAGTGTCCATCCGCCGGTATTATTGTCACGGGTCCAGTCTTTGGCCGGGCCGCCGAACAGGGAGGCCGCGCCTGACTGAGATGTGGGGCAACTGGCCGCGGGGATCGTGCTTTCATCAGAGCGTTCAACCACCGGATCATCGTTCAGGATCTGCACACCATTGGGGATCAGCGTTTGCAGTGGAGCCGGCAGTGATTGCGGGTCGACGATCTTCCCGGCCAGTGAGAATGTTGACGGTTGCTCTGTTCCGGTGGGAGTCATGGCAGCTATTCTTTGCCGGTTCAAAAACCAGAGAGCGAACAACGCGAATAGAGCCAGCGCGACGATGAGGAAGATGATCAGAATGCGGTAACTGCGGCGTTTTTCTTCCGGCTTCTGCAGACGCATTAAGACCTCATTCACCTGTTCAGGCGTCAGGCCGGATGAACGCTGTAAGACAGAGCGTACTTCCTGATCGGTATTCCCCAGGCGCTGAAGTTCCTTCGCGCGTTCCAACGCATCAGCCATGCGATCTTCCAGCACAGCGTTGAAGGCGGTAGCCGTGGTCGTCCCCGCAATGTGGGTACGCAGGTCGTCCATCTCGTCACCATGGGTTGAATCCCCGGTGAAAGCCGGTTGAGGTTTCGGGGGTTCGATTATGGCCGGCGGGGTGTCTTCGAGAGGGCGCACCGGCGGTTCATATTCCAGTGAGGAGTAGTCAACATCAGGTGTTATGACTGGTTCAGCCGGCGTCCGGTCAACGGGAATTGTAGGAACGGGTTCAGCCGCGCGCGCCGGTAAATTGCTGGCCAATTCTTTTTCTGATTCGGAAGGCTCCCAGGGTTTGGGCGGAGTCAGGCTGCCGGCAAAATCACTGGCCGGCGGGTTGACCAGGGCTTTTTTAACCCGCGCGAGTTCTTCATCCTTCCAGGTATCTTTTTCGGGTTCAGGTTCCGGAGTCGGCGGTTCGGCCGGACTCGCGTCTGGAACCACCACCTCTTCGGAGAAATCTTCCTCATAAAAAGGCGACGTGCCGTCCGGTTTCTTCTCGGTGCGGTCTGAGGCGAAAAGCAGGTACGGGCCTGTGGTCAACTCTTCTTGCGAAATACTCAGTTCGGGGAATGGATCGTGTAATTCGCGTTTTCGTGGAACCGGCTTCTCTTCTATAACCGGTGGTTCTGATTTGATCGATTCCAGCGCGACAGGTTCTTCTACTACCGGCGCGGCTGCGGAAACAGGCGCGGGAGCTGCAGGTGAAGGAGTGGGCTGAGGAGCGGCCGGTGCTTCTCCCGCAGGCGCTTGTGTAACCGGTTGACCGTCACCCGGCTGCGCCGGGGTTTCGGGTGAAGCCGGTGCTTCATCGCCCATCGTAATCTCAAGTCCGTTACGGGCCAGTTCAAACGACGCCAGAGCTTCATCCAGCAATACCCACTGACCGCGCATCCAGGGGGTCATCCCCTGCGGCAGGGTGACAAAACGCAGGCGTTTACCGGCATCTTCCAGTTCAAAAGACGTTTCGCAGGAACCGCAGGCAAACCGGTCCGCCTGGTTGGAGGGATGGAATACCCCGAGCGGACGGCTGCCGCACACCGGGCAGCTCATCTTTTCCGCCCATAATTCGGGCAATTGCATTTTCGGGCTTGGATTGTCAGACTGGGCCATCGGCTCACCCCGCGGGTAATGGAAATTACAGGACTTCCTGTTCTTGCAGCAAACGATCCCGGTAGGACGGTCCGTCCAACCGGATACGCGCCTCACCAGTCTCCACCGCCGCGTTGACGATGACGGGAGGCAATTCAACATATAGCCGGCGGTCCAACGGTTTGGGGATGAACCAGTCGCGGCCGTATTTAAGGTGGTGCAAATTGTATGCCGCCAGCACGTCTTGCGGGACAGGCGCGCGGCAGAGATCTGCCAGGGCGCGCGAGGCGGCCAGCTTCATACTGGAATTGATATGCCGGGCGCGGCAATCGAGTGCCGCGCGGAAGATGTAAGGGAAAGCGAGCAGGTTGTTTACCTGGTTGGGGCTGTCGGAGCGGCCGTTGGCCAGCAGCGCGTCAGGCCGGGCGGCGCGGGCTTCGTCCCAACCAATTTCGGGCACCGGATTAGCCATGGCAAAGATGATCGGGTTCGCGCTCATGCGCTTGAGCATGTCACCGCTCAGGATGTTGGCGGCGGAAAGGCCGATGAACACATCAGCGCCCTGCAGTTGGTCTGCCAGGGACAGCGCGCGGTCACCCTGCGCGAAAACAGCCTGTTCAGGGAACATACCCTGTTCACGGCCGTTGTACAGCAGCCCGTTGACGTCGTTCATCCAGATGTTGGCGCGGAGAATACCGAATTCCACCAGCAGGTTGGCGGTAGCCACGGCGGCCGCCCCTGCCCCGCTGAACACCACGCGGATGTCTTCCTTCTTTTTTCCGGCCAGTTCCAGCGCGTTGGTCAATCCGGCGGTGACGATGATCGCCGTGCCGTGCTGGTCATCATGAAACACGGGGATATCCAGCGCGTCGATCAGCTCCCGCTCAATTTGAAAGCATTCCGGCGCTTTGATATCTTCCAGATTGATACCGCCAAAACTGGGGGATATTTTAGTGACTATGCGAATTATTTCTTCCGGATCTTTCGAATCCACTTCGATGTCGATGGCGTCCACGCCGGCGAACTTCTTGAAGAGAACGGCTTTGCCTTCCATCACCGGTTTTGACGCCAGGGCGCCGCGGTCACCCAATCCCAGGATGGCTGTGCCATTGCTGATCACCGCCACCAGGTTGCCGCGGTTGGTGTAGTCATACGCCAGATTCGGATCACGGGCGATCTCGAGCACGGGTTCGGCTACACCGGGGGTATACGCCAGGCTCAGGTCATGCTGGTTATCCAATGGTTTTGTGGCGGTAACACCCAGCTTGCCCGGCCGGCCGGGATTCTTGTGGTAATCCAATGCTTCGCTCATGCGCCCAATTCTACCGGTGAACAGTCGAAATTGGTAGAGAAACAGCCTATCAGTTCTGAAGGGTTATTACGCTTGATACCTTATTCTTTCCTTTTAATACATAACTCGGATAATCCAAGATATTCCCGCATCGTGTCAACCATGGGATCGGTTTTGAACGTTTCCCATCCGGTGATAATCATTCGAATTGTGCCTGCGGTAAATACATACATATCCTTCCGCTTGCATATACCCTACCCGAATAATGTGACTTTTGCAGGGTTGACGCCGGCGGGGGATTAAACCGTATGTTCACGCGAAACCCAATTCCCGCCCGCGTTTGTGTCAAACGTAAGCCGGACATGATGTTTTCCATCCAATGACATGGTGGGATCAAAAGCGATCACACCCTACAAACTGACGCGAACCGGTAGCCGGTATAAAATCCATATAAAGAATAGTTTTACTCCAGAATAAACGCGGCATCTTCATATCTTCTTCACAGGTTTCAGGCAAAATCACAGTGTTCATTCAATTTTGAGGTGAGGAAAGTATTATGACAAAACCTGGTATTAATATTTTCCGCCATAAGATCTGGGTCCGCCGGTTTGCGCAGATTTTCTTTTTCGGTCTGGTAGCGCTGATCGCGATCAGTCACACACTGGCTGAATCAGGGATATCGATCCCGTTTTTGGCTGACGCGTCACTTCACGCGCTATGTCCGTTCGGTGGGGTGGTTTCCATCTATAAGTACGCCACGGAAGGCACGTTCGTACAGAAGATCCACGAAAGCTCCTTTATCCTGATGATCATCGGGTTCTTGCTGGCCATCCTTTTCGGACCGGTCTTTTGCGGCTGGGTTTGCCCGCTGGGGACCGTGCAGGAATGGTTCGCCGGGTTGGGACGCAAGTTGTTCGGCAAGAAACGCTACAACCACTTCATCCCCACCCGTGTTGACAACATCCTGCGCTATATGCGTTATCTGGTGCTGGCCTGGGTTATCTTCATGACAGCCACATCCGGCACGCTGGTTTTCGTCAATATTGACCCATACTTTGCCCTGTTCAACTTCTGGACAAGCGAAGTGGCGGTGGGCGGTTTGATCGTGCTGGGCGTGACTTTGCTGGCATCGCTCTTTGTGGAACGCCCGTGGTGCAAGTACGCCTGCCCGTACGGCGCCGTGTTGGGGCTTTTCAACCTGGTGCGTGTGTTCGGCATCCGGCGGCAAGAATCCACCTGTACGATGTGCGGCGCGTGTGACAGAAACTGCCCGATGAATATCAACGTCAGTTCAAAATCGGTGGTGCGCGACCACCAGTGTATTTCCTGCCTGGAATGCACATCCGAAGCACACTGCCCGGTCAACGAGACGGTGGTATTTGCCACCGCGGGTTATACCGCGAAATCTGAAACAAAGGGAGAGTAAGCATCATGAAACTAAAATCCATCCCTCTGGGTATTTTGATCTTTGTCATCCTGTTTGGCGGTATTGCTTTTACGTCAGCCATGAACTGGTGGCAGACGGAATCATCCAAAATTCCGGCCCGCTACACCGAAGGGGAAGCTTCAGGAGAATACAACCCGGCGGATATCCGCGGATCGTACACGTTCGGAGATATCAACAAGAATTTCGGCATCCCCCTCGCTGATCTACAGGCCGCGTTCCGCCTGCCGGCCGGTGGAGACGTCGCCGCCATCAAAGTGAATTCACTCGAAACGCTGTATGCTGAACTTCCCGTGGAAATGGGCACCGGCTCTGTGCGCCTGTTCACTGCTTTCTACCTGGGGCTTCCGTACGACCTGGTATCCAATGAAGATACCTACCTGTTCCCGGAGGCGGCCGCGGTGTTGAAAGCCGGCGGAAAAATGACGGCGGAACAGGAAGAATTCCTGTCAACACACACGTTGACGGATGAGCAGCCTTCTCCGGAATCTGCCGCGCCCATGGTATCCCCTACCCCGGCAACCGCCGCCACAGAGCATGTGGCCCCCGCCGGAGCGATCACCGGAAAGACCACCTTCCAGCAGTTGCTGGATATGGGGCTGAGCGCGGAAGACATTCAGTCAGCCATCGGCGAACCCGTTCCGGATGCCGCGATGGCCGTCAAAGATTTTGCCGCGGCGAAGGGATTGGAGTTCTCCACGTTGAAGACGGCGTTACAGTCAAAATTGGACGCGAAGTAATTTGTAGTTATTGATGCCCAAAACCCAAAGGTTTTTTTGTTTGCCAAACCAGATTTTTCACCGATAAAAACGATTTGTCAGTGACGATTCGCATCCCCGAACAATAATTCCCAGTCTTCATAAGGGCGGGTTAATAACCCGCCCAGGCTCGTTTGGAAAACTTTCACGTCCATGTGGAATGTCCCTGGACATGCCCGGGGTGGATGCGATCCACCCCTACGGTTGGAGATACCAACATTCCATCTGCAGGGTTGATGCCGGCGGGGGATTAATCCGTCTATTCGTGCGTGATCCAATTCCCGCCGCATCAACCGCGGGGCCGACCATAAACGTTTCCTATCCAAAAAAATCAATCCGAGATTAGGTTTTGAATTTTATCCGAAAAGAAATGGGGATTTTGTTCTGAATAAATTGCAATCGTAATTTCTCGTTTGTAATCAATATCATTTATATGCACATGATCACCTGATCCGGGATCCAAAGATTCAATTTTGCTTACCATCTCAGATGCTTCGCTTGGTGTTAGCATGATCAAGATTGAGTCAATAGTAGTATTGTTTTTATAATCTATGATTCTCATATTTCTTTCTCCAAAATTCGATGGGGGGATTACATCGGCTCTTAAGGTCGGTTGAACGCCCGATTATTGACATTATTCACAAGCGATTCGTCACCTTTTCAAGTGCGCGGCCTGTGCTGGATGTATTTTCCCAATATCAATCCACCATGTTCTGTCTGGAAGGTTGCATATCCCAATGAAACCCATCCAAATTCCCCCGAAGGCTTCGACACCTACATGGCAAAGAGCGCCATGCGGTGCATGCAAGCTCAGCCACCGGGCTCTTTCCGATCCCTGAGCTTGTCGAAGGGATCGTGGCACGATTAAGGAATCCGTTTATCCCACGGAAATCCGACTTACGGGGCGGTGTACAACTCCCATTTACACTCGCCCAGGTCGAATCCGGTGAACGTCACCTCCATCGACGAATCCAGGGGACTGCACGCGTAGACACCGATGGCGGCTTCTTCGATTTCTTGGTGCATATGCAGCACCCGCATCTGGGCGAAGTGTTCGCCATCCAATGAGTTCTCGATCAGAAAATCCGGCCCGCGCCGGCTGAGGCGGTACGTCATCTCCGTGATGGTTGACGGGATATCCGTGGTCGCCCAATCGGAATAGCCAAGGTTGGTCACCACGCTGCCCAGCTTGGAAACCTTTTCACCCTCAT
>CAYQTY010000103.1:8449-10352 GCA_964420535.1 uncultured Leptolinea sp.
GCGTCTTGATACAGCGCAATACCGCACTGGTCAAACAATTTGACCGGCTTCCAGGATACCTTCACGGTAAAGGAAAATTCCGTTTCAATCACCGGCATCAAGAAGGCGTGCGCGTTATCATGCTGAAATCCATAGTAGGTGCGCTGCCAGAAATCCGTCTCCGGCTGGGTGGCCATCTCCAGAGAGTTTTCACCAATGACAAATTTATCCGGTGAATTGATCCATTGAAATTGATCCAGGTTCATTTACGGGTTCCTCCCACGCCTGAAAAGATATACCGGAAAGTATACAGCAGAACCCCCGGCTTCAAAAAGCGCCCCGCTTTTCATGGCAATATTCCTGCTTTCTCCTCTCCCCCTCGGGGAGAGGCCGGGGTGTGGGGCGATCTGTGTCGTCGCACCCGCCTGCCGGGCAGGCGTGTTTCGTCCTTCCCGCACGGGTTCGCGTTTGGCCGGCTTTTCCCCTCACCTGACCTCTCTCCTTCGGGGTGACGAATTCTTTCTCCTACGGCACGCGGCGTTTCGGTTTCGGGTAAGCCGGCGTGTACGCTTCGGTATCCTTCTCTTCCACCCCGCACTTCGCGTTGACGGCCGCCGCAGTGGCCGCGTTGATCAGCAATTCGTGGATCACAGCCGGTTCGGCTTCCATGCGCGCGTTGACCAGGGCTTGCAACTCCTTGCCGTGCATATCCGGGATCTGCGCCCGCCAGGCGGCCGCGTCTCCTGCCGTCAGCCCGATCTTCGCCCGAGTATGACCGGTGCGGATCAGCATCTTGAGGTGACCCAGCCCGATATTTCGCAAGCGGATCTCTTTATTCAGACCGGCGATCCAATCCACCATCAGGCCGCGCAGATCAATGGCTGTCGGCGCGCTGAAGGTAAGCTGCGAATCCACCCGTCCAATGGTGGCTTCACCCGCGGCATAGCGGGCGTAATCGATCAAGAGCGAGTTCATAGGTGACTCACGGCGCGAAAAACCGTCAAGATCATCGAGCCACGCGTCCGTGTTAAGCGCGTCAAACGCGTTATGCAGGCGTACCTGTTTGTTGGGAAAACCGCTGCGCGCCATATCCAGCGCCAGGCGGGCTTTATCCGGCGATATCAGATCGCGCTTATTGAGCATCACCAGAGCGGCTTCATCCAACTGGCGGCCGTACACATACATCGCCGGGTTCCCGAACGGCAGCGATTCTCCCCCCAGCCACTGGGTGACCAGCCGGCAATCAGAGAATACCGTCAGGGTAACCTTCCCACCGGCGTTCTTGCGTAACTCATCCAGCGGCTTCACCACAGTGGCCACCAGATCGGCGCAGGTGCCGTCCGCCTCCACAAAGACCACCTCGGGCTGCACGGCACGGTCCAGTTGCTCCAGCCGGGTGAGGAATTCGTCATAATTGCAGCAAACACAACCGCCCGTCACCTGAACGGCCGGCACTTTTTGCCAGTCAAAGAAGGCGGTATCCACCAGGTACTTCCCCGCGTCATTGGTCACCACGCCGGCGGTAATTTTGCGGGCAGCCAATGACCGGCAGGCTGAAAGTATGGCGGTTGTTTTTCCGCTGCCGGTAAAACCCCCGACAAGATGAATTTGCATATCCGGCTCCCCGATGGTGGAATGAACGTTGATGGTATGAAAATTTTACCGCATACCGGCGTTCTTTTTGACTTAATCCGCGGTTTCATACTACCACTATGTGTACCGGAAAAGCGGTTGCATTTCCGGGGTGCTTTCAGTATTATTAAAAAACATTAAGAAAAAATAATCCCCTTGCCTGCACAGGAGATGAATAATATGGATAGTTCACGGACATCCGCGGAACCACCCAAACCCCGCGTCTGGCCTCTCAGTCTGGTTATCGGGCTGGTGACGGTTCTCGTTCTGGCCGGGGTGATCTTCATTTTCC
>CAYQTY010000104.1:0-10352 GCA_964420535.1 uncultured Leptolinea sp.
TATCGCGCCCGCGTGCAATTGGGTATTGTCACCGATACGTATGATGCGGAAGGCCGCATTACCGGCGGCTCTTCACCGGTCAATATTACGGAAGATCAATTCGAGAATGAATTGAAATCCTTTATTGGTGAGATTGAGCAGGTGCCTCCTCCCTATTCAGCCATCAAAGTCAAAGGCAAAAAAGCGTACGATATGGCCCGCGACGGTGAAGAATTTGACCTGGCACCCCGCACCATTCATGTTTATAACCTTGACCTTCTTGAATGGGCTCCTCCTGAAGCTGTGGTGGATGTCTATTGCTCATCCGGAACATACGTCAGATCACTGGCACATGATCTTGGAGAGAAATTGGGTTGCGGCGCGCACCTTGTCGGCCTTCGACGCACAAAGAGTGGACGCTTTACATTACGTGATGCTGTACCTCTACGAAAGCTGCGTGAATCATTCGATGCCGGGAACTGGTACCAGTATCTTATTCCAGCCGCTGAGGCTCTCTCTGACTGGCCTGCGCTGGAATTGACTAATGAACAGGTTGAAGCTGTGCGTCATGGTATTCGCATACCATCTCCTGCGCTGACGTCTACATGGGCTCGCGGTATTAATGAACAGGGCGAGCTTGTAGCCCTTTTGGAATTCTCCCCTGAAACCAGTGAATGGCAGCCTAAAAAGGTATTCTTCTCCTGACACATTATGATCATCGCGGATTCCATTGAAGAATTAAACTTATCCGGGTCGTGCGTTACTATCGGTTCTTTTGATGGTGTTCATTTGGGTCATCAAAAACTGATCACTGACTTGAAAACAGCAGCCGGTAAGTACAACCTTCCGGCTGTCGTTTTGACATTCTTTCCGCATCCAGCTGTAGTTCTCAAAAATATCGAATCTCCGTTTTACCTTACTTCACCGGATGAAAAGGCTGAAATAATGGCCAGCCTGGGAGTTGATGCGCTGGTAACACTACCTTTCTCCCAACAGTTGGCCAATTTGACAGCCGATGAATTTATGGAACGGTTGAAGAAACATGCGGGATTGCGGGAACTGGTTGTCGGCTGTGGTTTTACACTGGGTAAAAACCGCTCGGGTACCGTTGATACTCTGGCGGAAATGGGAAAATCATCAGGGTACTCTGTCAACTGTGTCACGCTTGAATTGCATGATGACGAAATCATTTCGTCCAGCCAGATCCGAAAAATGATTGAAGCGGGTGAAGTGGAACAGGCGGCAAAAGCCCTGGGGCGCCAATACACAGTAAAAGGGGTTGTAGTAAATGGGGATGGCCGCGGGCGGAAAATTGGTTTCCCTACTGCCAACCTTAATTCCTGGCCACAGAAAATGCTACCCGCTGTTGGTGTTTATCGCTGTATTACTGAGCTCGATGGGAAGGAAGTCCTTTCCGTAGGCAATGTGGGGTACCGCCCTACTTTCACAGAAAACACTAAAAAAGTCTTTGTCGAAATTCACCTGCTGGATTATAAAGGTGACTTGTATGGCAGAGAACTTCAAGTAAAATTTACTCATCGGTTGCGCGGTGAGGTGAAATTTTCTTCCTTTGAAGAACTGGTTCATCAAATCCACTGCGATATTGAAACCGCCAGAGAATTATGAACCATGCCGCGAACAAGAGACGTTTATCTGCTTGATCCCCGTGAGTATTCGCCGGAGACAATAGCTGTTGCTTTTGGAAAAACCTCACGATCTCCGGAAACATTCCGGCAGATCGCCTCTGAGTTGACCGGTGAATCCAGCGCTGAATTCAACGAAAAATGGGTTGTCGGTTATGGTCATTCATCCATCGCGGAACACGCGGTATTACATTTGGCGATTGAAAACATATCACGCCTGGCTGTCGAGTGTCTGGAATCAAACCGCCTCGCTTCTTATACAGAAAAATCCACCCGATACCAAAAGTGGAACGCGGATGATTTTTACACCCCGGAAGAATTTTCTGATCCTGCATCGAGAAAAATTTACACAGAAATTTGCGGGCACTTATTTCACCTGTATGAAAGTTCCCTGCCCATTCTATATGAATCCATAGATAAAGAGACACCGGTAGACACTTCCGTTTCAGAAGCTCGCCGAAAGCGATTGATTCTCACAGCCGCGGGTGACGTCAGCCGCTTCTTTTTACCGGTTGCCGCGTTTGCCAACGTTGGGGTGACAATCAACGCGCGGGCTCTTGAACATGCCATCACAAAGATGCTATCGAATCCATTGAAGGAAGTTCGATCGTTGGGAGATGAAATAAAAAGGATCTCTCAACAAACCGTACCTACTCTGGTGAAATACGCCGACGAACAGGTCTCTCTGACTTCAACCGCATCATTTTATAAGAACTTCGTTGCCGGTCAAATTACTGACAATGATGTCTGTAAAGAAGGTCAAAGGGGTTCAAAATTGCTCCATTTTGACGCCGATCTTGAAATAAAAATCCTCATAGCTACGATGATGCGGTATTCTGATATCAACTATGCGCAATCCGAGAAAATAGTAGATTCGCTTGATGAAAGTGACAAAAATTCTTGTCTTGAGGCAATTTTTAAACCTCTAGCCGATCACGATATCCCCATTCGTGAACTGGAATATGGCAATTTCCTTTTTGAGATCACTTTGGATCAGGGTGCTTACCTTGAATTAAAACGTCACCGTATGATGACTCAAACCCCCTCACCGTTTACTCCTCGATTCGGGTACTCCATCCCTGCTCAAATAGTAAAAGCCGGCTTGTTGGATATCTATATAGATGCAATGGAAAAGGCAATAGAAGCGTTCGAAAAGCTAAAAATCATATCGATACCTGCGGCTTCGTACATTTTACCCAACGCTTTCAATCGACAGGTTTTGCTTCAGAGCAATTTACGCAGCCTATATCATTTCCTTGCTCTTAGATCTTCACCTACGGCTCATTTTTCAATGCGTAGGATCGCCCACCAGATGACTGACCAGGTAAGAGATTGCCTTCCATCATTAGGACGTTACATTCGCGTTAATACAACTGAAACTGCCGCGGAAATCGAAAGTCGATATTTCTACCAGGTATAAATCCACAGATATCCATTCCAGCAGAACTGGAAAGTGCGCTTCATTTCAACATTTTTTAACTCATCCTGAATTCATAGCAGGATGAGTTTTTTTTCAACCCAAAGCTACGGCAATGTAATGGTGATCAGTACCTCGGGCGGGACAGTTTCCACGGCTTGCGTTGGTGGAACTTCCACTGTTGGAACCTGCGTTGGCGTAGGTGTTTCAGTGGGCATTATCGTCGCCGTGGCTGTCGGCATTGGCGTAGCGGTAGCCCGAGGGATATCCAGTATCAGGTGGATCCGTTTATCCGCGTATTGGCCGTCTACTCCGTGCAAAATTATCCGTAAGGTGACCATATTCCCGGCATATTGGGTTGCGTCCCAGCTCACAAGCCTATCAGGGGCGGGTCTTGGTGAATCGAATGGGCCGGCTAATGTATTCCATTCTCCTGGATCATCGCCTATTCCATATAGCAATTCAAAATCCTTGAAACCTTCTGCCACATTCACCAATGCGTATACATCCACAGGATTGATCGTTACAGCCTGGTTATCTTCCATCCCGGCAAAAATGATCTCCGGCCTGGAGTCACTGGCCTTGCATTCGCGTTCAGGGGCGAATCGGACATTCTCACTTAGATCAACACTGGAAAGCCATTCCCTTCCCTGATCGGTTTCGGTGAGCCATTTACGGCCCCAAGGATCGTCAACAGACATAACCCTCATCGCTTTTTGAAAATCCTGACATTCTCCGGAAGATAACAAACCCGTCCAGGTATCAACAGTTACATTGGCGTAGAAATCCTTGGAACTGGGTAGCGGCATCTGATCAGAAGCAAAAATCTCTGAACGTGTTTCCGGGCAACCATCCGCAGGTTCGGCGCCGGAGATCGAGCAGATAACTTTATCCACAATTCCACCCGGCCGCCTGAAAGGGGTGGGATTGTCATGTGATAAATAAGGTACTGCTTCTCGCATAAATGCTGACCAAATGGGGGCCGCTCCGGTAAGCCCGGTTGTGTTTAACATGGGTGAATAATCCGCGTTTCCTACCCATACACCCGCGGCAAGATCAGGAGAATACCCCATCGTCCAATTGTCACGGAAATCGTTGGTGGTACCGGTCTTGGCAGCCGCGTCAAACGGCATGCGTAATATGCTGTTATCGCCAAACATCGGCGCACGCGCTTTGTTATCAGAAAGAATGGATGTGATCAGGTATGCGTGTTCTGGCCGTATCACCTGTTCCGGAGCTTCCGGTTTGTACTGGTAAACAAGATTTCCCGCATAATCCTCAATTTTCAATATGGAAACCGGTTTGACCCTAACGCCCTGATTGGCAAATATCGAAAATGCGGATGTCATATCCAGTAGGGTGACTTCCCCACCGCCCAGCGTCAAGGCCAATCCGTAATCCTCCCGGGTGAATGTCGTTATTCCCATCCGTTTGGCAAAATTTATGAATCCATCTGCTTCTTGTGTGTTCGAATTATCATAAACACCAATAAAATTCAGGGTTTTCACCGCCGGAATATTGTATGAATTTGCCAGAGCCGAACGTACAGTTACCGGTCCGTGGAATTTTTCATCATAATTGACCGGCTTATATTTTTCATGTGGATCATTAGGATCACCGGATGGTGGAAATTCGCTGGGAACATCCCAAATCAAAGTAGCCGGGGTCCATCCTTTTTCAAACGCCGCTGTGTATGTCAACGGTTTAATGGATGAACCGGGCTGCCTGGGGCTGATAGCCATATTGACTTGCCCGCTGATTTCTACATTGTTAAAATCAGCGGATCCGACCATACTTAATATCTCACCGGTTGAAGGTTGAATGGCCACAAGGGCGCCGTCAGTAACGTTATAGTCACCCAGGGTGGAAACCTGATCTTTCACCACACGTTCAGCCAAACCTTGCAAAGCCGGATCAACTGTTGTATAGACCGTAAAACCTGACTTGTAAATTGTTTGAGGATCATATTGTTGTTCAAGTTGTGCCCGAATATAGTTTACCCAGTGGGGAAACCGCATATTGTTTTCACGAAATTGAAACTGGTAATCTGCTGTTTCAACTGCCGCCCGAACCGCGTTAGTCGCGTCGATACACACCGGTTGAACATTGGTACTTACGTATATACAGTTTTTCTCATCGGATAATCGAACCATCAGGTCAAGAACTTGAACCTGCCGTTGAAGGGTTTCGTCACGATTGGTAAAGATGTCATATACGCCTGGAGCCTGAGGCAGACCGGCGAGAAATGAAGCCTGACTCAATGTCAGCTTATCGGCTGTGGTATCAAAATATGTTTCCGCGGCTGCTTCAATTCCATACGCCAGATTTCCGTAGTACACCTCATTTAGGTACATCTCCAGTATCTGTTCTTTTGAATACTTGCGCGTAATTTCGGCCGCTAGAACAATTTCACGCGTCTTGCGCCGGAGAGATACCTCATATCGTTCTTCTTGAGAAAAAAGAAGCGTACGGGTCAACTGCTGGGTAATAGTTGAAGCGCCTGATACGGTATCACCTGTAGTCGTGTTTTGGATTAAGGCCCGGAAAATGGCGAAAGGATCAAAACCCGGATGAGAATAATAATCTTTATCCTCTGTGGCGATAGTAGCGGCCACCAGGTAAGGTGATATCCTTTCCAGTGGTACATACGTCCTTCGTCCGGCAGTGGGACTGATCATTTCGTACAGCAGATCACCATTCCGGTCCATGATACGGGTTGTTTCAAATTGCGAGGTTTTTTCTGAAAGGTTGTTTATTTCCGGGAGAGTGGATGCCAATGAAAGATACTGATAGATGGCAATGATCCCCAGAATGAAAACACTGGCGATACTAAGAATAAGAACACCAATCACAGCTTTAATAAAACATCCATTATCTTTACTTCCGCCGCCTTTTCGTTTTCCCGGTTTTTTAGGTGACGGTGTGGAAGGCGGTTTGATAGTCTGTGATTGATGGACCGGTTCAACCGGGCTTGATGATGTTGTTGTGGATTTCGAAACCACAGGTTGTGAATTGACTCGAGAACTGGCAGATACCTGATTGTAAAAATAAGGCTGGGTGGCGTAAGGTGGCGCGTGCCGTTTTGGAACAGGCGTCGCTCCGGTTGGAATTCTCGGATCATTAAGCGTCGCATTAGGCCCAGTCTCAGTGATAATATATTCCCCCGTACTGCTCACCGGAAATGGTGATTTCTTTTGTTGCTTCTCCTGGGCCGACCGTCGTTCCTCAATATCTTCTAGAGGGAAATCCGGTTTTAATTCATGAGTATTTCCAATGGTGTTCTCTAGATCAGAATTATTTACGGACATTTGTGAAGAGTCATTGTGTTGGTCTTCAGAATCTGAATTATTTTCAGGGTCATAGTAGTTCATGTATGGTTTCCATTTTCTGATTCTTAGAGATGTCTCATTCTATTATAATTTCAGATTTGACCTTTCATGTCAGTATATGTACAATACGAAAAGAGATTAATATCTAATTAATTATGAGAGCTTATGACCACTACAAATGAAAATGCCACAACAAAAATGATTATCGCGGTTATTCAGGCGCAGGATATTGATGCCGCTTTCTCCGCATTAAAAGCGGTGAATATTTCCGCTACCCGCCTTCCCAGCGTTGGAGGGTTCCTGGGACGCCGGAATTCAACCCTTTTACTTGGGTTGAACCCGTCGGATGTTCAAAAAGCGGAAGAAGCTCTGAAAAAGAGCTGCCAGCAAAGAATTGAATATCTCGCGGTACCTTTGGAAAGCGCTCCACTTCCGCTGCCCACTCCCACACCGATCAATGTAGGCGGCGCGACCATATTTGATATCAATATTGAACATTTTGAGGAGTTTTAGTTATGAAACTGATAATTACGATCATCCGCGATGTGGACAACGATCAGGTTTCCCACGCGTTGACCGAATCCGGTTTTTCCGTCACCATGATTGCTTCCACCGGTGGATTTTTCCATCGCGGTTCCACTACTCTCCTGATTGGCGTAGAAGATGATCAGGTGGAAAAAGCCATTGCCACAATTAAAGAGAATTGTGTGCAGCCTCTGGAACAAGGCGGGAAAAAAGCCACGGTCTTTGTCATAAAAGTGGACCAATTCGTCCATTTCTAGAAATCATTACTAAGGAGTTATTTGATGGACTTCAGTGCACCCTTTGGGTTTCCTTTTAAAGATCAGAATTGGTTTCAAAAATTACTGATCGCCGGTTTGATAACACTAATTCCAATTATAGGAATGCTGTATTTATTAGGATGGGGACTTGAAATCACCCGCCAGATCATATTCCATGAACCAATCGTAATTCCTGAAACTGACTTTGGAAAATTTCTAACACGCGGATTGAAAGCCTTTGTTATTTCCCTGGTTTATTCCATCCCTGCCATGATATTGCAGGTTCCCAATGGGATTGCCAACGTGATGATTGAATCTTCTGCAAACAGCGGCGAAGCCAGTTCCGCTCTGGTTGGAGGAATAATGGCGTTGAGTGTTTGCACCGGCCTGTTGAATATGGTCTACAGCCTGGCTCTCGCCTTTATCCTTCCGGCGATATACGGTCTTTTCCTTGTCAATAACGAAGAGATTTCAGCCGGTTTCCGGTTTGGAGAGATCTTTGGCCTGGCGAAAAAAGCTCCTGTGGCTTTTCTGCTGGCACTAGTTGGTTATATGATAGGCAGTATGATCTCTGGACTTGGTGTCATTGCCTGTATTGTCGGCATCATTGTCACTATCCCTTACGGCATTCTCATCATGAGCCATTTCTACGGACAGGCTTATCTGGAAGCTGCTAAAGTCCAATAAATTATTACTCGTGAAACTCTTCAACCTGGTAGGTGAAAACCGCCAGGTTTTTTGTTTTCCACAACCCTGAAGGTGCACCCATTTTGGCGCATAAATGAGACAAAAATTCCTCGCTGTCAGGCAGTTGTTCCCAGACCTGCGGCAGGAATGTCGCGCGCATCCTTCCGTCTTTGATTACAACTCCGTCAATGCCTGGCCGTAACCGTTGGAGCAATTCGTCTGTTCCGCTATATTGAAGTTGCTCGGGGCGGGAGAGCACTGAGATTTCTATGATAATTGTTGAGATTTCATCCGGGCCAACAGGTTTAAACCGGAAATCATCCACTGCAGCGGCAGCCGCGTGTTCAATCACATCAAGATAAAGTGGCTGGTACGCTTCCAGTGTGCCGATACACCCCCGTAACGCTCCGTTAATCGTTAATGTGACAAAGCTAGCCCCATCTTCCCGCAATCGTTCCGAAATCTGTCCCGGATCAACGGCTGTAAGGCGCATTCCGTTTGTGACAGCTTCGATTGACTTCCTTGCCAATTCCAATAATTGGCATCGCTCTACGCTATTAAAACGTTTCTGAGTCATAGTGAATAGTATTCCCTGTTATGGTAAACAAGAGGACGGCCCTGTGTATTCACATCAGAAAATGTTACTTCCGCGATAAATAGGGTTGAATGGGGCAAGGAAATGATATTGATTACCCTGGTTTCAAAAATGGCCAGCGCATTTAAGATGGCAGGAATCCCTCCCGGCAAGGTCGTTGTATCGATACCTTTAAACCGATCGCTTTCTTCTTTATCTTTACCAGAAAACCGGTCTGCAATATTTTTTTGATCCTGTTTCAGTATAGACACGCTGAATTTCCCGGATTTCTTTACCATTTCGCAGGTTCGGGTTTCGTTTGCCAGAGTAATTATAATTAAAGGTGGGTCCAATGAAACCGAAGTAAAAGAGTTCACCGTCATACCATGTGAATAACCATCATCTTTGGAACACACCACACTTACCCCGGTAGTCCATTGCCGCATTGATTTTCGTAAGGCGTCTGATTGATCTGACATTTCATCATTATCCAGTCTATAAACCGTTATACAGTTTAAAAATCCCGCCGTCAAGAAGATTCTACTTGTTACCAACTGTCAAAATTTGGTATCATGAATACTTATGACAGACTTAAATTCCAGACGCACTCCACCCGTTTCTGATTTTCACTCCGGCAATAAGAATACCGGTATTGACACTGCCGGTGATGATGACATATCTGAATCGTCTGGCTATTCCGGTTTTAATATGTGGGCGGCACTTCAAACTGTGTTTTCGGTGGCTATTGTTATGGCTACATTGTTTACCATGTGGAATCCATCCAACATTTTTTCGAATCAGATCCTTGATAGAATGTTTCGTTCTTCAGCAATTAATGCCACATTACCCACAGAAATTCCTCTTACTCCCACTCCTTCCCCTAAGCCCAGGATTGGTATAGTGGCCGGCCACTGGGGGAATGATTCCGGTGCAGTTTGCCAGGATGGTTTGACAGAAGTTGAACTAAATCAGAAAATTGCCACATTAGTGAGAGATGATCTTGTTAGTGAAGGGTATGAAGTTGACCTTTTACAGGAAAAAGATGAGCGGTTGTTTGAGTATGCGGCTCTTACATTGGTTTCAATTCATAATGATTCCTGTGATTACATAAACAACGAAGCAACCGGGTTTAAAGTGGCTGCGGCTATGTCTTCAGCGTATCCCGAGAAATCATCCAGACTTTTGGCCTGTATTACTGATCGGTATGGTAGCGTAACCAATATGAAATTTCACGCCGGTACTGTTACGAAAGATATGACAAATTATCATACTTTCAGTGAAATTCACGCGGATACTACAGCTGCTATTATTGAAACCGGATTCATGAACCTTGACCGCCAGATTCTAACAGAGCATACTGATCTGGTTGCCAGAGGCATTTCGCAAGGTGTTCTTTGCTTCATCCGGAATGAAGACCTCAATATAAAACCCACGCAGGAATCGCTTCCCTGATGCCCCGAAATACCGCTCAAATAGCTCTCGACCGCGCATGGAACCTGGTCCGAAAGGGAGAGGTAAAAGACGCGCGTTTCTGGGCTGGTGAGGCGGCTAATCAGGACCCGGATTTGGAAGAAGCCTGGTTGATCCAGGCAGCGACATCCGATCCAAATGAAAGCTTTGGATACCTCCAACGCGCCCTGGAAATAAATCCCCACAGTCGGCGCGGAAACCGGGGAGTTCAATGGGCGGAATCAAAAACCGGAAGATCTTATAACGAATTTGTCCGGTTACAAAATAATCAGATTTTTGAACAACAGATCCCTGTCGAAACCAAGTCAATTCAAGATATTGACCTGTCTCCTCTCGAGCTGCCGTCCTCACCATATCACACAGATCCAACATTTGAATTGCCTGCATTTCAACCTAATTATCCAGAATCAACATCCCAACGGCAATTTAATATTCCATCTTATATCGAAGATGAAGCAAATCTGAATCCTG
>CAYQTY010000105.1:0-10322 GCA_964420535.1 uncultured Leptolinea sp.
GCCGCCCTGCGCGCCCGCCGCATCGGCCTGGGCATCATGGGCCTGGCCGACCTGATGTACCACACCGGCATCCGCTACGGCTCGGAAGAAGGACAGGAATTCGCCGCCCAGGTGATCGAGTTCGTGCGCTACCACTCCATGAAGACCAGCGTCGAACTGGCCGAAGAGCGCGGCGCTTTCCCGGCCATCTCCGGTTCCATCTATGACCCTGACAAATTGACCTGGGTTCCGCCTGTTCCGCTGAACCCGTACAAACGTGACTGGCGCCGCCCCACCCTGGATTGGTCCGCCATATCTTCGGGAATCCGCAAACACGGCATCCGCAACGCCGCGCAGACCACCATGGCGGGCTGTGAAGGCTACGGCTGCGAGCCTGTGTTCGCGCTGGCTTACATCCGTCACGTCAACGACAACGGCAAAGACCTGCAGCTCACCTACGCCAGCCCGCTGTTCGAGAAGGCGCTGATCGAGTGCGACCTGGACGAAGACGAGCGCAAAGAGATCATCGAAGAGGTGATGCGCGAAGGCTCCTGCCTGAACGTGGACGCCGTGCCCGAAAAACTGCGTGACTTCTTTGTGGTCTCGCAGGATATCACCGCCGAAGAGCATGTGCACATGCAGGCGGCCATGCAGGCTTTTGTGGACAACAGCCTCTCGAAGACCATCAACTTCAATGCCGGCGCCACGGTTGACGATGTGGCCACGGCCTACCGCCTGGCCTGGAAACTGGGCTGCAAGGGCATCACCGTGTACGTCACCGGCTCGCGCGAAACCGTGGTGCTCGAAACCCATGCCACCGCCGGAAAGAAGAAGGGCGGCAACGGATCTTCTGAAAGCAAGGAATTCGGCGTGGCTTTGCATGAAGCCGACAGCGACGAAACCCGCCAGATGATGATCTGGAGTGAAGTACGAAAACCGCGGCCGCGCGCCCTTCCCGGTTACACATTCTCCACCGAAACCCCGCTGGGCAAAGCCTTTATCACCATCAACGAAAATGGCGGCAGCCAGCCGTTTGAAATATTCATCAACTCCGCCAAAGCCGGCTCGGAGACGGCCGCCGTCTCTGAAGCATTGGGACGGCTGATCTCCTTCGTATTGCGCCTGAGCTCCACCGTGGCGCCCAACGACCGCCTGAAAGAGGTGGTGAAGCAACTGGCCGGTATCGGCGGCGGACGGTCACTGGGCTTCGGCCCCAACCGCATCCGCTCGATGCCTGACGGCCTGGCCCATGTGCTGGAAGAATACCTGGTGGAGCGCGAGGAACGCCTGCGCGCCAACCCGGAGGGTCACAGTGTGGGACATGCCGAGGTGCATGAGATCACCGTTCCGGTGACGGTGGAGCAGCCCCTGCTGAAGATCGGGGATTTGTGTCCCGAGTGCGGCGAGGCGGCGGTCATCAATGAAGAAGGATGCCGGAAGTGCTATGCCTGCGGGTATAGTGAGTGCTAGATGAATTGTATCGGGTAATGGGTATTGATAATATCAATCAATACCCATTACAAATAAACCCGAAAGAAAGAACAAAGTTGAATTTTCTCTGAGTAGTATTAATAAATAGGGAGGAAGAGCCTTCCGTGGAATAACAACTAATATATTGGGTAATTATTTTATGGGGAAAATATGTTTGAAAATGAATTATATGGTAATAAATCGATAAAAAGAATAATAAGACCTCCCAGAATTGCTTTCATTGTCAAAACGAGAGAGCATATTAATAAGTTTATAAGCATATCAAGTCATAGTTGGGGCGGAAGGTATTTTCTAGCATTGCCGGTAAATTCTGAAAATGATATAGATAAAGAATGGCTTGATATTTTAAGAAAATATAGCCCTGATTCGATTTATACATTTTGCCCACTTGAGAGACAAATTGAATTAAATCTTTTTCAATGTAGTTTTGATATATGTCAAAAAATCGATGAACAGCATAAGATCGAAATTCTTTATGATAAAGACGATTCTAATCTTATAAATAGTCCAGAATTCTTCGGACAACCAATTCTCAACTTTTTTCTGCGGGATGGATTGTTTGATGAAAATGCTGAAAAGATGAGATTAGAATTCATACCAAATGATGATAAGAGCCTTTTCCTAAAAGCGAGGTTTGGTGTTTTAGATAAAAATGTTTGGATAGGGTGGCAACATTCATATATTACACCCGAATATCGTAAATTCGACCTAGCCGATAAATTTGAGAATCTATTAGATCTCAGTAGTCAAGACATTTTTTCCTGCATTACCAATAGACGAAAAAAAACAGACGAAATATCTTACAGCCTTCTTGAATATACATTATGTTCATTAAATTTATCATATATTGATAGGCTGTTTGATACCACACCGAAATCAGAGACAAATCAAATAATTATCATATCAGATGGTGAAAACATAGAAGATTTTTGTTTGTTTTGGGCAATTCGGGGACAAAGGTACAACCTATATGATCCAAATGGAATTGGTCCTCTTTGGATTGACCGTCAACTTTTTATTTCAAATTACAAAAATGTCTGTGATTTATATAGGAATAGAAATGAGGTTTATGTAATTTGTGAAAGAGAAATAACAAATGAATTGACAGATATACCAAGTAATTGGCATTTTCAAAATAATTCTATAAATGAATTTTACAACGAATATTTTTACATTGGGAATTCTGAAGACACTATAGTTTTTTTTAACAAGAATAGAACCCAATTTAAATTATTAAAAACTGATACTTTAAAATTTTTTGAAATGGGAAGAAATCAATCATCATATTTAGAGTTACAAATTCCTGATATCTCAATACCTAAATTAGATACTCTTTTTTGGGACAAGCATTCTTCAAAAAATTATACAGTTACAAAATCTGGACTAAGATTCACATTGTTTTCGAATAAAGAAAATATATTTGATTTTGAAATACCTTCAGCTTGGAATGTATTAGAAACATATTCTCACATGTTAGGGAAAAAAGTAGCCTATTCAGATAAAGGAAAAATTGGAAATGAGTTAATAAGAATGGTCGGAGGGGAAGAAAATTTATGGATTTTTTCACACCCTGGAATTATTGAACTGATACTTGAAATGAGTAATATAAAAAAGCTAAACAAAATTAAGAATATTATTAGAGAAAAAGTTACTGATAGTGATGCAAAAAAAGAAATACTTAGCTCCCTTCCAAGAAAAAGTATTCAAATTGATCATTTCTCTTATCAAAAAATTAAAAAAATTCTTGCTCAAAATGAACTTGATTTAAATTCAATAAAAAGAATTATCGAATTCTTTTTATATAAAGGTCTTATCAGACAGGGAATAACTATAAAATGCCAAGTTTGTTATTCACCTAATTGGATTTCAATTGATGATTTTAAAGCATGTATAAAATGTTCAGGGTGTCTAAATGAAATTAAGATACCATTTGGTATCGAAAAAATTGATTGGGAATACGAATTAAATACGTTACTATCTGCAGAAATTGACCAGGGAATGATAGTTCACTTATTGACTGGATACTACCTCCTCGAAAAATCAAAATGTTTTGGATCAAAAGAAAAATTATACGGGTTATATTATGGTCTTTGTTTTTTGGACGAGGATGCCGTGAAAAATACAGAAGTCGACATAGCAATATTTAAAAATGGTAAATTACTTTTGGGTGAATGTAAGGTGTCAGGAAAAGGAATTTCGGAACAAGAAGTTCAAGATCTAATTGCATTTGCAAAAGCAATGAAAGTAAAACAGGTTTATTTATCTTGTTTAGCCCATAAAGAAGAATTTCAAAACATAATTGAAAAAAATGAAACGGCCGATATTGAGTTGGTCTTACTTGGAAATGATGACCTACAAAATATGTTTCCAGGTATTTCTACATTAATCCAAATACAAGAAAATAAAGCTGATTTCACATTTGATAGAAAAAAATATTTTCAATCAAGTATTGAAGCATTGAATTATTAATATGGGATTATTTTAAGTGGAAGAATGCGAACGATTTTGACCGCAACACAAATAAGTTTTGAAAATAATCCTTTCAAAAAAACCTGAATACTTTTCATCTCGTACTTTAACGCTTGCATCCGGTAATTGCGGTGACGCATCACAAACAGGGTGACCGTCAACCCGGTGACGCTTTTATATCAGTCCAGCAAGCCCATAGCCCTCAATTCTTCCAGGAACAGGTTTTGTACCTCTTCCGCGGTCATGGGGTCCGTAAGCATAAATTGAAAGATCTTCTGGATCCATAGCTGGTAGATCACAACTGTCAACGTTTCAACCGGGCTGGTTGAGCTTTGAGTGGCGTGTTCCGTCAGGAGTTTTTGTATCCCCTGAATGAACGGAAGGTCAATGTGTTCGATGTCACTCACCCGTTCAGGCGCGTCAGAGAACACCGTGGCCATGAATTCACGCCATACCCGTTTACTGTAGCGTGAGAAGCTTTCCAGGTAGATACCGGTCAATTTATTCCAGCGTTCTTCACCTGTGTACTTGTGTAATGCCAGGTCCGCAATCTCCTTTGCGTACCCCTCCCGTGACAGAAGAATGCCGTTCAGAAGCAATTCTTCTTTGGAGCCGTGGTAGTTATAAAGTGACCCCACGCTCATGTCAGCTTTGCCGGCAATCATCGCCATTGTGGTGTTTTTGAAACCAAATTCATCGAAACACGCGAACGCGGCGTCAAGGATGATGCAGGCCCGTTGCCGCTTCTTTACGTCCATCCGGGATCCGGTTGGTGGCTGGCTTTTCGGTTTGGTCATTGCCGTGAAAATCCTTTATTAAGGGGGCACTTCGTGTTGCCGCACGTCGGGCAGATAACCAACAATATATCCGCCGCGCTGACGAGCATCATCACCCAGAAGAGGAACATAAAGACCGGGTATTTGATCAGCCAGAACTGCGGCACGACGACCAGGGGAAGAATAAAGACAATGAGAATGAGCAGGTCACCCAGTCCCATCGCGTCAGCGCAATAAGGCGCCAAACGGCGTGAGAGTTTCCCCATAATGACATGGCCGCAGTCACCCCGCGCGGGGCATTTACGGCATACCTGCCTGGGGATCATGATGAAAAACAGGATCAAAATCAGAGAGAGGATCCCTCCGATAATGGGAGAATCCAGAGACACAACAACGATCCCCAGAATAAAAGACAGGGTGACAAAGATAAAACTGGCAAGGCCGTGAACGGATCGATCAATCATATCAACTCCCTTTATTGAATGGTATTCATTTTTGAATTATATTCATTTTCCAATAAAAAGATAGGTTAACCGGTTTAAATTTTTTGCAGCAGGCGCAAATATCCAGGTCTAACAGAATCAACCGGTCAAGTTATACAATTTTGATAGGATGAATGAATGCACCTGTTCATTACCGAATAAAACCCGGGGCCATATCGTTAATTTATTACTACGGTTAACACTTCCACCCGGCATGACTCAATAACCGAAAAGGATACGGCATGAAAGCGGTTGTTTACACCAGATACGGCCCACCCGAAGTTCTAAGGCTCACGGATATACCCAAACCCACCCCACGCGATGACGAAGTGCTGGTAAAGGTGCGCGCGACCACCGTCACCATAGGTGACTGCCGTATGCGCAGCTTCACCGTGCCGCCAGAGCAATGGCTCTTCGCCCGTCTGTTTCTGGGCGTCTTCCGCCCTCGCCGGAAAATCCTGGGCATGGAACTGTCCGGTGACGTGGAAGAAGTTGGGAAGAACGTCACCCATTTTAAACCCGGTGACGCGGTATTCGCGTCTACGATGGAAGTCAATTTCGGGGGCTATTCCGAATATAAGTGCTTCCCTGAAACCGGTGTGCTGGCCATTAAACCGTCGAAACTGGACTATATCGAAGCCGCCGCGGCCTGGGGCGGAGCGGTTACCGCCCTACGCTGCCTGCAGAACGCGAACCTGAAGCCGGGGCAATCGATCCTCATCTACGGCGCGTCCGGCGCCGTCGGCACAAGTGCCGTCCAACTGGCGCGCAACCTGTTCAGCGCCGAGGTGACCGGCGTGTGCGGCACGGCCAACCAGGAGCTCGTCAAATCGCTGGGCGCCAGCCGTGCCATCGACTACACGCAGGATGATTTCACTCGTCTTCCCGAACGCTATGATATGGTGTTCGACGCTGTATCGAAATTCCCTGAAAATCTGGCGCGCAAAGCCCTCAAAGCTGGCGGTGTATACCTCAATGTCCATCGCGATGCCCATTCCGCCCGCAACACAACCCAGGTACAAGAAATTCATCACCTCAAGGAATTGCTCGAAGCAGGCACATACAAACCGGTGATCGACCGGGTGTACCCGATGGAACAGATTGTCGAAGCCCATCGCTATGTGGAAGCCGGTCACAAACGCGGGAATGTGGTAATCACCATTTCTTAGTCAGGTTTGGCAATTCTCTTTTACAGAAAACAGCACGAAAGAAATCCTACCTGTTACATCTTCTCGTAATTATTCGCCAGAACCCGATTATTTCGGTAACACATCGCGAACAGGGTGACCGTCAACCCGGTGACGCCAGTCAACGTGAAGGCCGGCGTGATTCGTTACCATTACATTTCGGGATTCGTTTTTGCCGTTTCATCGGATAAAGTGCTCATAAAAATGTCGCGGCAAAAGCAAACATTCAAGCCGCTGGCGCCTGGCGGGCGGATACCGTAGGTTGTATATATCCGCGAAAATTCTTCCTTGATCAACCGGTAATAATTCAAATCGCGCGCTTTCATTGAATTAAGCACCGGCCGTCCGAACGGGATCCAGACAGAAGCTATAGGCACAACCCCATGAGAAGCGAGGAATTCCGCTCCCTGAACTACACTTTCCACCGGCTCAAGCCCGATGATGAAATTGCTACACATCTTATTCTTTCCAAATTTTTCCGTCCCATACAAAAGACAGTCCATGATGCGTTGACGGCCTGTGTATTTCATTTTTCCCGGCATGATCTTTGCGGCCAGTTCTTCATCCCATATCTCAAAGCTGCATGAAACGCGGTCAGCCCCGGCGTCAAATAACTGGCCAATAGAGGTCTTATCTTTGGGCGCCGTGACGTAAACCACAATCTCCCCTTTGATATTCGCCTTACCTACACGGGCATCAATCGTTTGCAAAATTGTGTGGATCATGTCAATTTCGTGCTGGCTGTCAAACATGGAACCGCCGGTTATTTGGATACTATTGGCACAATGGTCTTTTATTACGGCATATTCCACAATCTCAGCAATTTCATCCGGTGTTGGGTAAGCAGGAACGGGTTTGTTCCTTTTTGATAGTGAAGCCAGTTCTCCACCAGAAAAACAATACTGGCAGGGCTGCCCCTGCCAGGCATAGTCACATTTCCAGAGCAAAGGAAAAGAAAGCCAATCCAACCCTTGTAAAACAGCATTGCCAGAATAAGGCAAGCCTGTTGATGTTTTTTGCCTGTAAAAATCTGTTTTTTTCAGGAAGGAAACCCGTGTTACTTTTTGATCTTTGTGAAATAAAACAGGGTTACCTTCATCATCCAATCGCAGGGAAAAATCAGTTTTCAAGTCAGATAGATACCGCAACTGGTTAAGCATATCCCAGTTAATCGCCTTGCCGATATATTCCATATGGAATGAAAGGTCTGTCAATTGAACCACGGTACCGTCAGGCAACCGCATGGCATTACATTGGAGTGGGTCTTTCGATAGCCTGTGAGTATCGCTGAACCGGGAATATACATCTTCCCTTACCTTAACTCCCCGGCTGACAATCAGAGCTTTAAGTTCTACCGAATCAATTTCCCCACCTTCAAAAGGATATTTCTGTAGTGGTTTCACCTTTGTGATCTTCATTTAAGGATATCCTTTCTGCTACGATTTGAAATATATTTATTAACAGATTACAGGAACTATTTATAAGATTTAGTTATTATAGACCTGTTATTAGATCTACATCTTCTGTAATTATCTTCATAATCGAACGCACTTTTTCTCCGATCCATTCTTAAAAAAGTCTCTTATGATAACCTTGCGTTATTTCACGAAATCGCGGACTTCTTCGCCAGCAACCGGCAATAGTGGTTACGCATCGCGAAACAGGTACACTGTCAACCCGGTGACGCCGGTCGGCCATCCAAACAATTTTGGTTTTAACTTCAACCCACCCCTATTTGATATACAATAAACGCAACTTACTCCATACCACTCGGGGAAATTCGCTCCATTGGAGACCAACTCATGAAGAGACTGTTCATCCTGCTTACCCTGGTAACCCTTACTCTCGCCTGCAACCTCGCCTCACCCCAACCCGCCATACCGCCGGAACTCACCATCACCATCAACCCGGTAACCGTCTCACCCAACAGTGACGCCACCCTGCACATCCATGCCAAAAACACCGGCAATTCTGACTGGTCCAACCATTCCCTGGCTATCGGCTACGCGAAGGTCGATGGCGGCCAGTCCATGTTCTCGATCAACCAGGTGCCGCTCAACCTGCCAGCCGGGCAATCCCTCGACCTGGATATCCCCTGGAAAGTGGATATCAACGATACCACCGGAGACTATGAACTGTGTCTGGTACTGTTGGACGAAAAGAACTTCGAAGTAGCCAGCACAAAGACGGCCTTCGTGTACAGTCAACCGGTGATCAGCCTGGTGGTCAACCCGCCGGAACTCACCTCCACGTCACCCGCGGTGATCCATGCCGAAGTGGACAACCGCAACGGCGCCGAAATGCCGGCTATGAAATTTGCCATCCTGGCTTCCCTTCAGGGTGAAGCCGGCGCCATCATGTTGTTTGAAGTCCCGTTGACGCTCAAAGCCGGTGAAGTCTTCGCGCAGGATGTGCCCTGGCAATCGGACATTCCCCTACCCGCAGGCCAGTATACCCTTCAGGCCGTTTTATTGACCGACCCCGGCTCGGTGCAGATCCAGCAGGTAACCGTCAACGTAACGGTCAAATAGCCGAAAAACACGACACTCCGGCAAGTCCATTGGTGTCTGATACAATGTCACCCTTTTAACGCCGTATAATGGGGAAAAACGTCCGGTGAAACTATGCATTTCATACATTGCGCTCCATCGGAAAGTAAATTTTAATATTGAATATATTAGTAAATATTAGTTATTAATTCTCAATTAATTAGTTGTAAGGAGCGTACAGTGCTGGACTTTCTGCGGCAGGAGGGTATTCGGGAAAACCTTATTTCCGAAATCGAGTATTTTCATACCTACTTCAAGGTCGATCCGGGAATGGCATACCGTATCCCCAAACCCCGGTTTCACTACTACGGCATTGAGATCTGGGAGATGGCCATTACCGCCCTGCTGTGCGGCGAGAACTTGCTGCTGGTGGGGCCCAAAGCCACCGGCAAGAATGTGCTCTCCGAAAACCTGGGCGCCACCTTCGGCCGCCCGGAATGGAACATCGCGTTCCACGTCAACACCGATTCCTCGTCACTTATCGGGTCTGATACCTTTGAGAACGGCCAGGTGGTGATGCGCCGGGGACCTGTGTATGAATGCGCCGTGTACGGCGGCTTCGGTGTGCTGGATGAGATCAACATGGCCAAGAACGAGGCCATCGCGCTCCTTCATGCCACTCTCGACTTCCGCCGCATTATTGACGTCCCCGGCTACAACAAGATCACCCTCAACGGGGCCACCCGGTTCATCGCAACCATGAACTACGGGTACGCCGGTACCCGCGAGTTGAACGAAGCGTTGGCTTCACGGTTCATGGTCATCGAAATGCCGGGCATCACCCCTGAAAACCTTCGCAAATTATTCGTCCACGAATTTCCCCATCTCAGGCCGGAATACATGGAGCAGTTCATCGGGCTGTTCCAGGACCTGCAAAAAAAATGTGAAAGCGCGGAGATTTCGTCAAAATCCGTTGACCTGCGCGGCATGCTATCGGCTGTCCACCTGATGAACAAAGGGCTTGACCCCATCCGCGCGCTACGCATGGGCATTACCAACAAATCGTTCGACATCTTCGAGCGTGAGATCGTGGAAGATGTCATCCGGCTGCGCATACCCGCGTCGCCGGGAAGGGAAGCCATCTTTTCGAAATGACAACCCGTCAGGCTGATAACGAACGCAAACGGGCGTCCAACATCATCTGGACAGCGGCAGACGACTACGCCATCCAACCGGATATTAAATTCTACGATGCCTGCGGCCGCGCAGACCTGTACTGGAACTTCATCGCCGGCGCCGTTCACAAATATTATGATTACCCCGAACTGGAAAAATACTTCGAGTATCTGCGTGAAGATAATGATTTTCACTTCTTCCGGGAGCTCGTATGGATCGGGCTGGAAAACTGCACCTACGAACGCGGCCGGTCTGAGAGGTTGGCATTGCCCG
>CAYQTY010000106.1:0-10274 GCA_964420535.1 uncultured Leptolinea sp.
GACCTGGAATTTGATGGCTCTCTGGATACCGGCGGCATCATCCAGCAGATGGCCCGCGTTATCGATGCCTATTTCAACTTTTCCCCCGGTGAAAAAGGGAAGATCATTCTGGATACGCTGGTCAAGAAAAGCAAAGAGGTCGTCCACCTGGGAAAAAATAACCTGTTCAATCCGGGGTACTTCCTGAAGACCCACCTCGAGTCAGCCGTCACCGATTTTTATGGCGATGTCACCCTCAGCGGAGAAAAGGTTCGGCAGAATTCGGCTGTCACCCAGTGGTACAGCATCATCGACCACCGCCAGAAAAAGAAACGTACGGAGATCGAGCAGATCTTCGGCACATCCATGTACCCCCTGGACCGCATCCGCCAGTTGGAAAGCACGCTGTGCGTCGGCAACCACGTCAACTGCAATTTGCATTTCACCCGCGCGTCCGCGGAAGATATCACCGGGCGCTCGTTTTCCGCAACCACCCGCCGCGAAGAAGTGACAAAGCAGCGGGAGAAGAATAAAAAGCACTTCGAAAAGAACGCCGCCCGCTACAATTGCGCCATCACCCGCCTGACCAACAAGATCATGAACACCATGCTGGTCAACTTGCAACCCACAAGTTACCCGGCTAAATCGGGAAATCTGGTGGCAGGCCGCCTTTGGAAAAAACTGTACCTGAATGAAAATCGGGTATTCGAACGTTCAATTAAAGACGACCTGGGCAACCTGACCATCGATATCTTGCTCGACGCGTCAGGGTCGCAACTCAACCGGCAGGAGATCATCTCCGCCGAAGCCTACATCATTGCCGAAAGCCTCACCCGCTGTCAGATCCCCGTACGCATCTTTTCTTTCTTTAATAAGAGTAACTTCACCGTCATCAACCTTCTGCGTGACTATGCAGAACCTCGCAACAATATGAATGTGTTCAATTATTGCGCCGCCGGTTGTAACCGGGACGGACTGGCTTTCAAAACGGTTCTCCACCTCATGAAAGGCAGCAAGAGCGACCACCGGATCCTCATCATCCTGTCAGACGCGAAACCCAACGATGCTCAGGGAATCACGAGAAACCGGCTCAACCCGGCTACTGTGGAATACGCGGATGCCATCGGGATCAACGATACCGCGCAAGAAGTGCATAAGGGGCGACAGGATGGTGTGTCCGTATTGTGTGTGTTCAACGGGCAGGAAGAAGATGTTCCCGCCGCACAGCGCATTTTTGGTCATGATTTCGTCCAGATCAATACCATTGAGCATTTTTCCGATGTAGTGGGCAACATGCTACAGAACGAGTTCATCAATCTGTAGCTCAAAAACCTCATCTCATTCCTGATCGTGCTGTGATTTTGATCCACTATTATCTACCACTATCAAAGCCGCTTCCCCACCCCGCATACTTCGAATAAAATGATTGCCGGTTGCGTTTCATACTGTTTTCTGTATTAATTATCCTCAAGAGGCTTAACCCAGTTTAGATATTACTGAACTTTGGGAATACGCATGTAGGTTAACCATTGAAGGTTGTAAAAGAGGGAAACATGTCAAAAGAAGAAACCAACCTTTCTCTTCTATATACCTTTTGGAAAATCTCACACACTGGCTTGTGGGTATCCGGGCTTGCCCTGACCGCATTTTTGTTAACCAGTGTTTCATGCTCCCCCGCCGGGGTGATCGCAATACTCCCCACCCCGGTTGAAACAGACGCCTGCTGCCTGAATGAGGCTCCCGGCATCGAGTTGACAATCGCCGCGGACAAACCTGTACCGCAAAACACAAACACCCAACAACCCGCGGCTTCCTCCACACCGGAACCGTCACCCACTTCGATCCCTCTTCCTCCGTCAGGTGATTGGTCCATTAACCCGGACAATGCCGCCAGCCTCGAAAAGCTGGTGGAAGTCAAACCCGCTCAGATCGGTATACCGTATGAGATCACCTGGTCACCGGACGGAAAATATCTGGCCGTTTCAGGCAACAGCGGACTGGCCCTGCTGAACGGGGAAACCCTCGAACTGGAGCGCGTGCTGGAAACGTCCGGCATCTTTGCCCGCATTACCTTCAACGCGGATGGAACGCTGTTGGTAGCCTCCGGTTTTTCATCCGGCGTATCACAGGTATGGGATGTGGAAACCGGCCGCGTGGTTCAAACCTTCACAGGCACGCGAGGACTTTCTGCCATCAGTCCTGATGGCAAAGTTTTCGCCACCCTGGAAGAAGATCCGCAGTTTCCGGATTCCGGCGAGAGCTATCAGGAAGTAATTTTAAGACGTTTCAATCTGCAAACCGGAAAGCTTATGGGTGAAACCCGCGGCAAAGCCAACCTTACCTGGTGGATCGGGTTCATGCCGGAAATGACCGGGATGACCTTCAGTCCGGATGGGCGCACAATACAGTCAGTCAACACTCTGGGTGACATCTTCCTGTGGAATACAGCCGACGGCCGGTTGTTGAACACATCCTTCAACAATGCCACCCGCCAACGCCTGAGTTTTGGCGATTGTTTCTCCGATGACGCGGGGAAAACCGGCTTTGGAGTCCTGTACCGCGTTACCTATCATGATCCCCCCTGCACTGAAGATAACGTCAACTGCGTCTTCGAGGTCAAAGGCCGTTATGAATTGGGACTCTGGGATACAGGTCAACTCAAGCGGCTGTCAAACCTGATCATTCGCGATCCGACAGAAACCTACACGCATGTGCTGGTTGACCGGACGGCGAATCAAGCCATGCTGGTGAGTGAGGACCGCGTAGAGGTATGGAAGTTCAATCAACCCGCGAAGAGTGTCAGCGAGATCTCCGGGGCTTCCCTGCCGGATTGGATGAAACGCTGGCACGAGTGTGAAGACTGCCCGGCTCCGTTAATGGCTCTTAAGCCCGGGCCGTCAAACAACCTGATCGCGGTGTCGCACCTGGGCCGGATCGAGTTATGGGATTACCAGAGCAACCACACTGTGATAGGCTATGACCACATCATCCAAAACGTGACCTCCGCCGCGTTCGGGGCTGTCAACGGTGAACCGGTTCTGTTTTCGGGGTTGTCGGGTGGTTCGCTCGAACGGCTGAATTTGAAGACCGGTCAGTCGTCCACATTCATAAGGGAATCCTCCTCCCTGCCAATACTTCATGTGGCCTCCGCTCCGGATGAAAAAACTCTGGTCATCGCGGATAAAGGGAACCTCAACTGGTTCAGCCAGGCAACCGCCGGGGTAGTGCGTCATGAAATCTTCCACGATGGTGACTTCTTTGCCGCCCACCCTCAAACCGGGTTTTTGATCGCAGGAGTCAGCAATTATACGGAAGATGGATATTACAGCGGCAGCACCCTGTCCGCGCGGGATATCGTCACCGGTGAAACGCGCTGGGAACAGGAGGTCGACGCGAGCCGGGCGGCATTGAGCCCGGATGGACTATGGCTGGTTTCGATCAGAGACGCGGATTACCGCATATTTAATAATTCAACCGGTGAAGAAGTTCTAGCGCAGAAAATCTCCCGCGGCGGGTTGTCACCACGGGCGGTCGCCTTAAGTCCCGGCGGCAGCTTGCTCGGGTACAGTTCCTTTGACGGCATGTTCCTGCTGGTTGACGTCAACTCGGGGCAGGTGGTGTCCGAAATGCCGGTATCCCCGGGGATCAATCAGATCGCGTTCCATCCCTCCGGCTGTCTACTCGCGGCCGGTGATGGTGACGGCTCAATCCTGATCATGGAAACAAAAACCGGCCGGATCATTAGCACGTTTGCCGCGCATACAGGGGCAATTAAAAGTCTGGCGTTCAATACAGCCGGCAGCCTGCTTCAGAGCACCGGCGAAGATGGTGCCGCCCGGGTATGGGGCCAGCCCGGCGCGCAGGAATGGCTTCTGGCGGAGTATACCGGTCAAACCTGCCGGTTGGGTGAAGCGCCCCACCCGGTCACACCCACGCCGACCGTCCCGACGGCGACTCCCCTTCCCGCCACTGCAACACCCGATCCATCCATTCTGACCCGAACATTGAAGCTGACTTCCCCGAAGATGACCGGCGCCGATGTCCTAAATCTTCAAAAACGCCTGTACGCTCTCGGGTTCACTCAGGTGGGCACCCCGGATGGCGTTTTTGGCGCGAATACAGATCAGGCCGTTCGTTCATATCAGCAAAAAAACGGTCTGGAGGTCGATGGCATTGTAGGCCCGGCGACCTGGAGAGAACTGTTTAACTCTGCCCCGTAATTCCCGGCAAACCGGAAAGCTATTTCAAGAAAACGAAATAAACCAGGCAGCAATAGGCTATGCCAACCAAAACCAGAGCGATCTCTGTTTTTGCCAACCAGCGAAGCGAACCGGATTTATCGAACACATATTTTTCCCACCCCGCGGAGTGAATTCCTGTAACCAGTGACAGAGCCGCATCAAAGATCACCAACGCGGAGAGCGGGAACACTACCGGAAATGCTGTATACGTGCCAAACGCCAGGCTGATCAGCAAACCCGCAAAAACGCCAAAGATCAAAACCAGAAAAACCCAGCGCCGCACAGTAGTGTCATATTGATTAAATTTCGGCGTCAATTTCTTTATTCTGGCTTTATCATGAGTTGGCTGTCTGGTAATGGCAAGGTAAATTATAGAAAATACACAAATGAATAATGATAGGTACGCCGGAGACGTGGCAATGAATGTATGCATGTTCATATAATTACGAATAATCCCTCTTCTGGAAGTAGAGACTATTGTACTGGCAATCCTGTAGTTCGCGGTCTATTACACCAGTTCCGCATAGATACGCATGAACTCATCCTGAAGGTCTAAAAAGACGTCAATTACTTCCGGGTCAAAATGAATGCCTTTACCTTCCAGGATTATTTTCATGCTTGTGCCGTGGTCAAAACCGGTTTTATACGGACGTTTTGAACGCAGCGCGTCGTACACATCAGCCACAGCCAGAATTCGCGCTGAAAGAGGGATATTGGAACCTTTCAACCCATCAGGATATCCGCTGCCATCCCATTTTTCATGATGCGAACGCGAAATTTCAATACCCAGGTTGATAAAACTATTCTTGGTATAGCGGTTTTTGACTGCCTGCAGCAGATCATACCCAATAACCGTACGGGTCTTCATGATCTCGAATTCAGCCGGTGTCAACTTGCCCGGTTTAAGCAGAATATGGTCCGGGATACCAACCTTGCCGATATCATGCAGCGGGCTGGCATGTGAAATATTATCGATATATAGTGGAGTCAACAGTGATTTGTGTTGAGGGTTCTCAGCAAGGCGTGTCACCAGCAGACGGCAGAAGTACTGGATACGCTCTATGTGACGGCCGGTATCCTCATCTCGGTATTCGGCCAGCTTGGCCAGCGCCAGAATGGTGGCCATCTGGGAATCTGAAATTTCGCTAACCTGCTCTATCACTTTCTCTTCAAGAAAATGGTTGTAGTTTTCAATCTGATGTTGCAGACTGGCCAGGTGCAGGTGGTTTTCAACCCGCACCCGCACTTCCTCCAGTTGGAACGGTTTGGTTATGTAGTCCACCCCGCCTACGGTAAAGGCTTTTACCTTGTCCAGTGGCTCCGTCAGCGCGCTAATGAAAATCACCGGAATATGGTTCAGCCGGGGGTTTTCTTTTAAGCGGGTACATACTTCATAACCAGACATATCCGGCATCGTAATGTCCAGCAGGATCAGGTCAGGCGGGTTGGTTTCAGCTGCTTTCAGGGCAGTTTTCCCGTCCAAAACCGGGCGGACTTTGTATCCCTGCTGCTTCAACATCCCGGAAAGCACCTGGATGTTGGCAAGCGTATCATCAACTATTAGAATATCGGCCGGGTCAGCAGATGATACCTGGGAAAATTCCAACGTCAACTCCTTCCATGAAGCAGACTGAGTATATCGTCATATTGTAATTTATCCGCCAATTCCTGCAGTCTGGCAGCCGCGTGCGAATGTTTGGGGATGATCTGTTCCACACCATCCAGCAGACTATCCAGATCCGCGCTGATACAGGCAGAAATCATCTGTCCCCGGACATCTTCGGGTATGGTATTAAATTCATTAGCCGGGAATTCCGGGCTGGTCATTCCAAGGGCGAACTCATCACGCAGGGTTTCAGACGAATGATAGGTATATTCTATGCCCAGGCATTGCGCTACCAGATCGAACAGGTCTTGCTCCTGTATCGGTTTTCGAAGATACCCGTTCATTCCGGCATTCAGAATGGTTTGCCGCTCTTCTTCAAATGCGCTTGCCGTCGCGGCAATAATTGGGACTTGATTTCCATTATCAGTTTCCCGAATTTTAACCGTCGCCTCTAACCCATTCATTACAGGCATCCGGATATCCATAATAATCAGGTGGGGATGCACTTTATTCCAAATATCAAATGCTTCACGCCCGTCGCTGGCTTCTATTATTTCAAAACCGACTGGTGTCAGGAGCGAAGTGATCAATTCACGGCTTTCCTGCACATCATCCACAACAAGTATGCGGAAAGTTCCCACCGGATCTTTGATCCCGCTGATCTTATGCCGGGGTGTTTTTCTACCGGGTTGAGCTGATTTATCTTCGCGCACCATTATTTCCAGAGAGAAACAGCTCCCCACACCGGGTTCACTGGCTGCGTTGATTTGACCACCCAACATTCTGGCGAAACGTTGACTGATCGCCAGCCCCAATCCTGAACCGCCTTCTTTTATCCCGCCCGGCGCCTGTTGAAAAACCTGGAAGAGCGTTTGAATATCTTCCGCTGTGATCCCGATTCCACTATCCTCCACCTGAAAGGTTAACTGCCAGTCATCATATTCACAGTGTTTCGCGTCCACAATACAACGGATCCGGCCTTGTTTGGTGAATTTCACCGCGTTCCCAATTAGATTGATAAGAATCTGGCGGATTTTGCTTTCGTCAGAAACGATCGTCTGCGGAACACGGTCTTCGATGATCAGATCGAAAATCAATCCCTTTTCATCCATTCGCACCTGGAACATGGATTTCAGGTCATGCAACATTCCATGAAGATCAAACGTTGACTGGTTGATCGTCGCACGGCCGGCCTCAATTTTTGAAATCTCCAGGATATCATTGATCAGTTGCAGCAGATGTTCTCCGCTGTTATGGATGGTTGTCAATTGGTGCCGTTGTTGGTCTGTAAAATTGGGTTCACGCATCAACAATTGCGAAAATCCGAGTATCGCATTTAATGGGGTACGGATCTCATGAGACATATTAGCGAGAAATGTGCTTTTCGCTTTATTGGCTTCCTCAGCTTGAAGTTTGGCTTCTTCCAGCGCTTGAGCGTCTTTTTTCTGTTGGGTAATATCCCGGGCGATGCCCACCAATCCGATAACCTGATCCTGGTTATCACGCAGCGGAACTTTGGTTGTCATAATCCAACGGTCTTCGCCATCTGCCCCGATCATTGGCTCAACGATATTAATCAGCGGCTTGCCGCTTTCTAAGACTTTTTTGTCATCATCTATGTAACGCATTGCCAGTTCATACGGGAAAAAGTCAAGATCGCACTTTCCGAGCAACTCCGTAGTGTTGGAAACCCCCATCATTTCGGCGTCTTTAAGGTTACTCAGTGTAAAACGGCATTCACGGTCACGCGCGAAAATCTGATCTGGAATGTTATCTATAACTGTACGCAGCAGGCGCCGTTCTTTATCCAGGGCCTCACGGGTTTCCAGAATCTCATTGTAGATCCGGGCACGCCATATGGCATTTGACGTATTTTCACCTATGGCCTCAAGCAGAATTAGATCAGTAGCCGATAGTGTACGGTCGGCGGTTGTCTCCACGATCAACAATCCGGTGACAGTATGTTGGTCAAAAAGTGGAACACAGATTTTGGAGCATACCGTTATAGTTGGATCAAGCTCGGAGTCATGGTTCTTAACTTTCCGTTGTAAAACGGATTTTTTTTCTTTGACCGCCGCCCATTCCGATCCATCGGTTTCAGGAATTCGTGCCCGGATATTTGAATATCCAACCTGATTCTGAATAACAAGGGTATCGTTTTCCAGCAGGTATAGGCTGACCAACGGATAACCGAATAAAACGACGGTTGATTCAGTGACGATTTGCGCGATGGACGTCACATTCAACTGACGGGCAATCGCGCTTCGAAGGCGATCCAAAAGAAGTAGCTCATTGATCTGGCGCTGCGCGGTTTGGTACAACTCAAAATAGCGCGTTTCACCCGGCTCTACTGTTTTTCCAGAGTCTGCCACACGGGAAATACTCTTGTTCATTTTCCACCCGATAGTTGCGGATTTCGTGCGACTGAAACTGCGGTCAGTTTATTGTTCAATGGATGGTCTCAAAAAACGGGCGGTCGTATTTTGTTATTGGATAGAAATACAAGAAAGAACTTGAACCATCAAGTAGAAAAAATATCATTATTTTTTACCCTAGAGTGATCTCGGGATCTGATCCCGTCAAGTAATAAATACAGCTAGCCACTATCCCACATATATTATGCAAAATTTTCTCCCAAAATACACTAAAAAAAGAGTGAATTTTTTAAATTTATGAAAAATTTATTCTGTCTGACTTATCTGATACGTGGGAGAGCAGAATAATAATACAGATGGACCCTGATTCTTATCAGGATCCATCTGGAAAACAGTCACAACCAGTGAACAACCTCATCAAATGATTTGCGTTTACGGGCGGCAGGATGCTCATCTGCCATTCCCAGACTTAAAGCCGCGATCATTTCTGTTGACTCACCCAGCCAATCGCTCAATTCTTTATAAGCTGAGAAAACATCGCAGATCCAGAGAGAACCGATACCCATCTCTTCGGCCATCAACAACATATTCTGGATACATGACCCCACTGATTGAACATCGACTACATCGGAAAAATGCTGGCGCTGTGACGCCGCCGGCCAGGGTGCCGTCCGGTTTGGCCGGAAAACGAAAATAGTGACTGGCGCCTGCGCCATGATGTCAAATGAGTGTTTCGCGCCCGCGATATCTTCACCTTCCGTTACTCGGTTAGCCAAACCTTCGTTAAGTCGCTCAACCATCTCCGCGCGTTTGTCACCCTGTACAACATAAAACGTCCAGGTCTGCCGGTTGTTGCCAGACGGGGCCAGAATTCCGGCCTGTAAAATGCGGCGCAAGCTTTCCTCCGGTATCGGATCAGCTTTATATTTGCGGATACTCCTCCGGCTGGATATCAGATCAAACACGCTCATTAAAAATTCCTCCCGGATATTTCAATTAATCTGTGGTCCATCAGCAAAGGCGGGATTACCTCACCTGCCAATACCCTTGCCATCAACGCCCGTCAATTTGATCTCTAATTATTCCGCTTTTAACGCCAGAGATTTCACCAGACTGGAAGCCCAATTTTGAATGGCCTTCCAATCCCGATTGTCACTGTCCGTCATAGGGTTATTCTTTGCCGGCCGGTATAATTTGATCAACGAATCCGGGAAGCGCAATTTTTTAAGATTTAGTGCTCCAACAAATATTGCCTCCACGGCAGGTTTAAAGGAAGCGAACTTTTTCCGGTTTGCTTCAAGTTGCGCCTGAACGCCGCGAATCTCCTGTTGAGTATCATTGAGCGGGCCCAGAATGAATAGGGCTGACGGGATTTTTGCCAGATCGGCTTGAAACCTGTTGATGAATTTCACCCCATCGGATAGCACCGAACCTGCATACAACGGCGCGCCGATGACCACAGCCTGATAGCCTTCTATGCTTTTTACCTCTTTGCATGCCGCCACATCGACGGCAAGATATTTTTCTGAAAGGACCCGGGCAATTGTTTCAGCGACTTCCCGGGTGGAACCATATTTTGTGGCATACGTTACAAGAATTTTCGATGTCATGCAAGTAACCTCTGTTTGATCTATAGATTATTCTATTGTAGTACATCCTTCCAGTCCGGTTAACTGAATCTAATTTCGGGGAGATTACTACCAATGTAGGATTCAACTGTTGGAAGAATAGACTCACATAATACGTGTGGTTTATTGTAAGTGCTTTTACCGACAGGCAGCCCATATATAATAATACGCGGGTATACGTTCTTTCAATTTCTGG
The DNA here is from genome assembly GCA_964420535.1 of uncultured Leptolinea sp. Taxonomy (GTDB): domain Bacteria; phylum Chloroflexota; class Anaerolineae; order Anaerolineales; family Anaerolineaceae; genus Leptolinea. The sequence goes on from CAYQTY010000106.1 coordinate 10,026, forward strand.
CAAAAAATTTTCTAGCCTCTCCCAGGCAGGTAATTATGCTATCCAGATTTGGTCTAATTGGTGACATCCATGCCGAACCCCAACGTTTGAAATCAGCGCTCCATTGCCTGCATGAACTAAAATTGGATTCCATTCTGTGCACCGGTGACATCGTTGATGGCCGGGGGGATGTAAATGAATGCGTCCGCCTGTTGCAGGAATATGACGTAAAAATTGTTCTTGGAAATCACGATGCCTGGTTTTTGAAAA
>CAYQTY010000107.1:0-4194 GCA_964420535.1 uncultured Leptolinea sp.
CGGCGAAGTTGTTCGTGCAAATGGTAGTCAGCCGTAACATGTTCCCGTGCCGCGAACATCGTCACCAGCAGGTGGATGAATTCTCTCTGAAGGAACTGGTTGTGAAACCGGCTGTTTTCATCCGGAATATACATGGACCGCCAGTGCTGTATGGAGCGCAGGGTTTCATTCTGTGAGTTTTCAGCCGTCCGCTCATCTGCCATGCGGACACGGGGAACAAGACGGAACACAAAAAAGATGACCGTCAGTATCAACGCCCACCAGTAATACTGCTGGTCAATACTCAAAACAAAGGTACGCAACACCATCCAGACGACAAGCGAAACTGGCTGCAAAAAACCCGCCACAAACGCCGGCCAGTTCAGAAGGATCAGAAATAATGTCGAGAAAATCAATAAGGCGAGAACCGCTTTAGCGGGAGATAACTTCATCGTACCCACCTCCCCGACGTATCTGCGTAAAGCGTGTAATATCTTCAAAACAGCGGATCGCCTTCTCCTCATCATCTGGCGACGGCTGCCAGTTGCCATAGCGGGCGGCGTTAAACATGCGCGTCAACTCGTGGACGGGTTCCGGGGAAAAGCCGGCTGTTATCAGCGATTCTTCAAATTCCAGTGTGGTCATGGTTTCTTTGCGGGCTATACCGCGGTCTTCCCGCAAAACATCACCCATCTGACGGTAGCATTGAATGATCACATCTTTCAGTCCAACACCCAGTAATATCCGTTGACGGGCTTTTTCGGCTTCCCGCGCGATCAGGTCAGTCGCCCCCGGCTTTTTTCGCGCGATCCGGATTACCCAGATAATTAACATAATTCCTGAGATCAATAAACACCCGCCCACGATCCATAGCAGGATGGGCGGAACCGGGCCCAACGGGGCTGTCACCCGCGGTTGGGGTGTAGGTACAACAAGTTGAGTTTGAACCGGCGAAGTGGAATGCGGTAATGCCAGAATGGCTAAAAGCAATCCTCCGATTATCAGAACGATGAACACCATAGATATCAGAAAGCTTAAAACATCACGCCACGAGGCTCCCCGTAACACTTTGATTACGGAGTACAAGAACGCGCCCGCCGCTACCAGACATACCAGGATCATTATGAAACGATTGACCGGGATCGTCTCGGCGTATACACCTGAATTGTAGGTCACCTTTACCTGATTGTTTTCTATTTCAGGCGGAGGCAAACCGGGTTGTAATTCAAGCACAGGCAGGCTGACCGCCACAATAACGACGGCTACCACGACCAGAAAAACTATTATCAACGCGTTGCGTTTTTCATTGCCTGCCATGTAGGGAACTTCCGATATGTCAGTAGGGATAAACAGGCTTGTTGGAGTTTTTTACTTTTTGCCTGATTCAGAATCCACAAAAACCACGAAATCCATCGCGCCGGGTGATTTATTAAAGCAGGTGAGGATCAGCGCGACTTCACTGCGGTGCTGTGTGGCATGGTTGACTTGATGCAGCATCAACTGCCAGAGCGGGTAAGATTTCTTGGCATTTTGTGAATTGATATACGAGAGCTGACCGATAAGGTTTTCTTCGGAACAGCGGGTGATGTACAGATGGGTGTTGCTTTCCACTTCGGCCCAACGGGTGCGAACATCCGCCAGCCCGGCAAATCCGGTTGGATCCAGATGCTTCCGCGGGTAACTGCCTACCCATCGGCTGAGCCATACCCACTGTGCGCTCATAATGTGCACCAGCGTATTATGCACACTTCCGAAGGAAGGATTGGTGTTTGCCCGGTATTCCTCTTCCGATAATTTTGACGCCGCGGTCAGGATGCGGTTATTGGCCCACGCGTTATAACGGTACACCTGCGAAATCATATCCTTGATCATTTTCCCTCCTCAAACCGTCAAGAAATTGACTGATTCAAAAAGCTTTGAACCAGATTGTTTACAGCATCAGGGTTTTCCCATCCAGGAAAACCGCCCGCGTTCGGGATCACTTCGCGCCGGTTGCACGGCAGATTTTTTGAAAGAAATTCAGCCGCCCGTTTGAAATCCTCCAGATCGTCCATACCATTGTACAGGAGAACTGGCTGCCGAATTTTCTGAAGGTGATCTGCCGCGGAGGTGACAGGCCGGGCCGGCAAGTCCGCCAGCCACGGGGCGCCTTCAAACCGGTTGACCATGGCGCGGTGCTCTTCAGCACGGCAGACTTCCGGGTTCCGGATAATGTGGTCAAACCAGTCGGCATGCTCAAACCAGTCATCGCGGGCCGCCTGCAATCCCTTTTCACGGATAACCGAGCGGGCGCGGTCGATCAACTCACCCACCCGCGGCATGGGGTAACCCGGGAGGAATGTCCCCTCAAGAATCAGAGAATTGAAACGCTCCGGCTGGCGCAGCGTCAGTATCAAACCGATAGCCGATCCGGTATGTGTCCCCCAGTAGACTGCCCGCTTTATACCGGCATTATCCATTACGGCTTGAATATCATCGGCGTATTCTTCCACCCCGTAGGGGCCGGGGATATGGGAAGAATTCCCGTGCCCGCGCAGGTCTACGGCAAGGATCCGGTAATCACGCTGGAATTCCTCGATCTGCCGTCTGAAGTAGGTGTGATCGTGGGTGAATCCATGGACCATCACGAGCCAGGGATCGCTTTGTGTCCCGGTATGATAAATGGCTGAAAAGATTGTGGGTTGAATCGATATATTGTCCATCAACGCGTCATCCGGATTGAAGGGTTTGTCTTATTCGCCCGAAAAGATTATAGCCCTTAATTTGCCGGCTGAAAAAATCTTGTTATTTCGGTTCTCTTCCCGCCAAACGGTTTTCGGAAATGCTTTGCCTGAGACCAGTCACTGATAGTATCACCAGAGGAAGGTGCAGAACACCTATCCACCAATATACTGGAATGATCAGCCATTCCAGAACCAGGTTCGACAAACCCACAAACAGTCCGACAAACGAAGTACAGGCGATAAGTGTCTTATTCACCCATGGAGATGCAAGCAGAAGAATGGCCAAAAACAACGGCGTTGAAAGGCAAAATGACAGCCCCGCGCCAGAAAGGATCATGTACATCGGGTTAAAATCTGGCTTCATGGTTTGTGGGTTGACGGGAAACCAGAAAGCAACCAGTGCCAATAATAAGAGCCACCAGCGGTGGATTAGATTTTGTCTAAAAGTAAGGCTGACAGACGGCTTTAGAGCCTCTTTTCCCCACAACAATGCCAGTATCAAAAACATAACCAGGTTCCCGGTGCAAATCGCCCACCCCAGTTTGCTGCTAACGGAAACTGACTGGAGAATGGCTGCAAGTCCAAAAACCAGCGCAACCCAGGTATAAAATAGGCGTGAGACAGGTTTTATCCCACTAAACAGCCCAACCATTAGAAGAAGTGGAACAATTTTAAATATCGGGTAAAACGCAGACAGATCTACTTTTACCGGATGCGTGATGATGTATTGGTTAACCGCCGGCCATTCCATGATACGGTAGCCTTGAGACGCGAATGGAGGAATAAGCTGGGGTAACAGCAGTATTGGCAGGAACCACCATTGGCGGATCGCGCGCAATAAGGTCTCCCTGTTCAGTTCGCCCGGCATATGATACTCGGATGGATCATTTGACCATAGTCAGATAGACATACACTCCCAATCCCATCAAGCCTATGAGGAAGAGTAAACCTATCAGAATGAGCGCCCGCGCCCCGAACAGGGGGACTTCCTCCTGGATAACAGACGGTGGAGGTTCCTGTGATGTCATGTGGTGGGTTTCCATATAATCAACAGGCGGGGTTGGCTGACTCTCCGGAGGTTGACCGGACTTGCCTTCCAGCATATCGGGGATACCGTTCCCGTTGATATCCGACATCAACGGTCCGAGCCGGGCGATGGCCTGATCATATTTCAGGCGGGCATCCGGCGGGAGATCATCCAGACTGGTGAAAATTTTATCGCCCACAATGTATTGCGAACCGGATTGCACGTCAACACGGATCTTTCCGTTGTTGACACTGCCCGGGGCTTTTCCTTCCAGAAAATCCGGTATACCGTTGCCGTCAGAATCATGCAGGATTTCCAGGGTTTTTAGATAGGTTTCACGAACATCCGGCGGCATCTCATCCGGGCTGTTATAGGTTTTATTATTGACAACAATTCGCGGCATGGCGTCCTCCTTACAAGGTCATGTCCTGCATTTGATTATACAGATGTTAAGGCAGGTTACCG
>CAYQTY010000107.1:4204-7576 GCA_964420535.1 uncultured Leptolinea sp.
CACAATTACGGGTAGCCGTCAGGCTTAGAAACCGGTGCCAATGGGAGGAAGTATGGAATACAGGATGAGTTTTTCAGACGGGGAATGGAACCAGTTGATGACAGCGCCGCAAGTGGCATCATTTTATATATCGCTTTCCAGCCCCAGCAATATGTTCGGCGTTGTGAAAGAAATGATGGCTTCCACAAACCAGATCATTGAAGCCCTCCGGAAATCATCCGGAAACAAACTGGTGGACGAGGTAACTTCAGATATCAAACTTCGGATTGACCAGGGCGTGAAGATCGAATCCCCTGTATTGACTGGCGCTCCGGAAACCCGTGAAGAAGCCTGTCTTTCCTTCTTCCGGGATCTATCCGCCTTGCTGACGCAAAAAGCTCCTGACGATGCGGAAGGATTCAAGAAATGGGTATATGAATCCGCGAAAGAGACATCGGAAGCCGCGAGTGAAGGCGGATTTCTGGGATTTGGCGGAGAGAAAGTCAACGCGGCGGAACAGGAAGCGCTAAAGAAATTGGCACTGGTACTTGGGGTCGAAGCCTGAAGCAGACCTATAGTAGAGACAAACCGGCATCCTGATCAGGAATGCCGGTTTTTTTACACGTTTTACCCGAATGTCTTAACCATCTCCCAGAACTCCAGCCAGGTAACTTTTAAATCACGGCAAACAAAAATATCCGGATGCTCGCGGGTTTCTTCATTATTGATCTGATGCGGGTTGGGTGTATGCCCTTTTAACACACAATCATTGAATACATTATCTACATCTTCTTTATTCGCCCCAACCACGATGACCGTTTCAGGCGGAGGGTTGCCATATCCCTTTAACCAGAAGGAATTGATCCCGCTGATAGGCGCGGGCAGACCGTTCTCAGGTCCGTACAGGTACAGCGCCCCGGCTTCACCATAATTGCCGGCGAATATGGCCGTCCGGCTCTTTTCAACGTCAGGGATTTCATCATAGATACGGGCAACTTCTTTGACCTGTTCAGGCCAGCCGATCTCCTCACGGATTTCCGGGTTCAGATCTGAATCAAAACGCCACCAGACGCTGTCAATCGGGGTGAATGGCAGCAGGGTAAAAGTAAAGAACAGCCCGAAAATGACCAGCGACGGATAGAAAACTTTGCTGCCGGTATCCAACCGGTTCCAGAATTCCCGTATGGAAATCCCTTTTTCATACGGTATACGCATCCACAGGCTGGCGCCCACCGCGAACAGCATGGGGTACAGGCCGGCCATATAGTAAAACCGTCCATGCGCGTCCAGGAAGAATAGTAGAGTAAACAGGTATATCCATCCGAGGATGCGGTAGGGTTTGCCTTCCGGCTTGAAAAATAGAACATATAACGCGCCCAGCCATAAAGGGACAGTCACCGGGTTGGTGCAGCTATACAATTGCTGGAGCAGGAAATTATCCGCTCGGCCCATGGCTATGTTGCGCACCCGGGTGACAGACTGGAATTCAAGGGTGATCCAATCATGCTGCGCCATCCAGAGGATGTTGGGCAAAAAGATCAAGCCAGCCAACACGGCACCGGCCCACAACCAGGAGCTTTTCAGGTGGCTGCGGAGAGGCGTCAATATCACCCCGGCCGCGATACCCGCTACAAGAAACGGAATGGAATACTTGTTCATCACGCCCAACCCGAGTACCGCTCCTAAAGCCAGCCACCAGCGCGGATCATTGGTCTTCACAAGGCGGATGACCAGGTACGCAGCCAGTACCCACCACAGGTAATCGAAGGTCTGGTATGAGAAAAAGCGGGTATTGGTGATGGCCAGCGGCGCCACCGCCGAGCAAACCATGGACAGTGCCTGAGCCGGGCGTTTTCCGCCCAGTTCGCGGGCCATTAGGCCGGTCAACCACACGCCAACCGCCATCACCAGTGCCGCGGTGAATTTCAACGCGATAGCCGATACCCCGAACACGTTGATGATCCCGCGCGTGATAAACGGCGTCAGTGGCGGGTATTCCACATACCCCAAGTCCAGGTTCATGGCATTGTAAATGAAGTTCAATTCATCGCGGTGAAAGCCGTAGGTCCACGAACCGGCCAACCCGATTATGGTCAACAGGCCCAGCCAGCCGGCCGCCAGAAGGGCTGTCCAGATAAGATCATTCGAGACCATTCTTTGCCAGATATTGGGCAACCGCCCGTCGTTTCCTGATCGTTCTTGTGTATCCATAGTCATCACCTTCACAAAAATCATCAATCTGGTACAAAGAGTATACGGCGGTTGAGGTTTTATGTTGCTTGAATTTTCGTTAGAAAAAATTATTCCCGTAAAAATAGTAAGAGACTGTCAACATCGACAGTCCCTTTGCCAACAGTCCTTTTTTTGAACCGGTTTTCAGACGGATGCAGAATTCAATACCGCCAATTGCTCCGGAGACAGGTGAATATCCAGCGCGCCCATAGATATTTCAAACTGTTCCAGCGTGCGCACCCCCACGATCGGGATGACCCGGGGCTGATGGTGCAGCAGCCAGGCCATTACCAGTTGACTGTTGCTCACATTCATTTCGCGCGCCATTTTCGAGAGGGTCTCCAGCCGCGCCCGCGAGTCATCGGTGTTATAGATAGGCCAGTTGTAATAATTTGTGCGCTTGCGCTCGTCATCATAGATGCCCTTAAGCAGGGGTGAATACGCCATCAGGGTGACATCAGGGTTGCAGTGCAGATAATCCAACTGGTCATCATCCACATGGACAGATACACCAAGATCCGCTCCGGCTTTAGGCCGCAAGTAGGAGTACTCCTGCTGGATTCCCACATAATGTGACCACCCTTTGGCCGCGCAGATCGCGCGGGCGCGTTCCAACCGCCAGGTGCGGATGTTGCTGGCGGCGATGTAGCGTACCTTGCCCTCTTTTACCATGTCGTTCAGCGCGCCCAGGGTTTCTTCAAGCGGGGTCTGACGGTCGTCAATGTGGGCATAGTACAGGTCAATATGATCGGTTTGAAGCCGGCGCAGGCTGCCTTCCAGCGCCGCGCGGATGGTCTTCGCGGAAAGGTTTTCGTATGCCGAAACCACGTTCTCCCAGGCTATCCCGCCGTCGGCGTTACGTACAAGGTTGATATCACGGATGCGCGCGCCGCATTTGGTGGCCAGAAAGACATCCTTGCGATTTCCGCGCTCTTTCATCCATTCGCCCAGCAGGGTTTCGCTCTCATCCCCAACGGATTTCGCGTCCAGCCACCAGGCGTAGCAGTTAGCGGTGTCAAGGAAGTTGCCACCCGCCGCCATGAAGCGGTCAAGCATTTCGTATGATGTTGGCCGGTCGGTCTGCGTACCCATGATCATGGTCCCCAGGCAGTATTGGCTGACCATTTCGCCGGTGTTTCCAAAAGGGATCTTTTCCATTCC
>CAYQTY010000107.1:7586-10262 GCA_964420535.1 uncultured Leptolinea sp.
TTACCTCGATCTATAAGAATGGACTTATTGTAGGGAGAACCGGTCAGTACTTGTAGTCCCACATCAGGGTCAAAACGTTAATCCCGGTTGGCTGATGTTCCTGTTATCCCCAGTGCCAGTAATCCCGCTTTGGTCATCCTGTTGGCTGCCAGGAGAATCTTCACTCGATCCAAATTTCTCTTCGAAGTAGTCCCCCTGGTTTTGCGTGGAGTGAATCGCTGCAGATATGAGATTTCATCATACCCCCGGCGCATACTCTCACTCCAGCCAAAACATAAGCCTTCATCCAGCAATTCTTCAAATGTGACCGATTCCTCTCCCGACTGCTTATTGAATACCCGGATCCAGATACCCGGAGAGGTGGAATGGTTCTTCGTCAACCATTCCCGCAGATCAACCCCATTCTTGAATTCCATCACCGGCAAGTCATCAGGCATTCCGGTCAATCCGTTAGTAATACTTCGATCGCGTTGATGAACTCAAGCGAACCTTTTTCGATTTGCGCGGTCAGCGCGTCCAGATCGCCAAAATCCGGTGACTCCGCCAGTACCTCTTCCAGGATCGAATCATACCCTTGCACGGATGGCACCAGCCGGTATTTTGACCAGCCGCTATCTTTGATCTGCTGCCAGTATTCCGCCTGTACCTGCTTGTTGACCGCCGAGAGCCACACCTCAAACCGGCAGGTTTCATGGATGAACACCACGGCGATCTTCAAACCGCGCTGCTTGAAGCTTTCAGGCACAATCGCGAAGTAGGTCATGTCCATATACCCGGTATACAGGCTGCCGGAGATGGACCAGTCCGGGTATTTTTTCTTGAAATAATTACGTAGTTCGAGGATGTATTCCATCAGCCCTTTGTAGGCCTTCGGAATCAGCCCGATCTGCATTTGCTTCTTGTATTCCGCCATACATTCAGACAGCGTTGTCATTCTCGCCCCTTCATGAATCATTACACAAAATTTTCCCGATCAAAATAATGGATCTCATCCTGAAAACGGTTGGGCCAGAAATCCAGCTGCTCTTCCGGAATGTTCAACGATTTTCCATATCCTTTGATCGCATCCCATGATGAACGATGCGGAGTAACCCGGAAAACCCGAGTCTTGAATATGGCGATCAATATTTCATCATCATACAGGTGGCCATAGAACGGTTCATCCGCCCGCATTGCTGCCTGGATCGATTGGATGGACTGATCCAATCCCTCACGGGGGATTTCAACTCCGAATAATGTCCAATCACCAACCTGTTTGCGGGCAAAAATCCCGAATGATTCCGGGAACCGTTTGACGGTGAATGCCGCATCCACCAAAATACCATGGAAACAATTTTGGAACATGTAATTAGCCGCCTTTTCTAATGATCATTATAGATGACTATTCAACCATGACATCAGCGGCTGATCAAGACGGATACCTGTAATAGCCCCGGAGTAGAGATCGCCGTCTTCATGCGAAAGGGTGACCGGATTGTAGATTTAAGCCGGGTGAGAGTTCACCCGGCTTAATTTTGTGACAATCTTTTATCGAATAAATTTCAGAATGGTCTCGCCCCAGTGACCCAGCAGCCATCCGGTGACACCCTGTAGGGCGTTCGGAAGTTTCATATCCAGCAGCTTCTTCATGCGCGGGAGTTTGTCACCCATATAGGGCGGGTAGCGCAGGGCGGGGTCAAACTTTGTGCTGTGATCCAGCAGCGCGCGGGCGTTCGAGAAATCACGGAAGCCCCACTCACCGTGGTATTTCCCCATACCGCTCTTGCCCACACCGCCGAACGGCAGGCCGTGGACTGTCAGGTGATTCATGGTCTCGTTGACGCACACCCCGCCGGAGGTGGAATTGTTCAAAATCTTCTCGATCGTCTCGCGATTTTCAGAGAAGATATAAAAGGCCAGCGGCTTGTCACGCTTGTTGACAAACTCCAGAGCTTCGTCCATATCCTTCACCGCCAGAATCGGCAAGATGGGCCCGAATATCTCAGATTGCATCACGGGTGACTCCGGTGACACATCCGTCAGCACGGTAGGGGCAATATAACGGTCTTCGCGGTCATGCTGGCCTCCGCATTCGATTTTTCCCATGGACAAATAGGAGACCAATGAATCAAACTGTCTTGTATTAATGATGCGCGCGTATTCCGGGCTGGTCTGAGGATCGTCACCGTAGAATTCGTGGAGGGCGGCTGTCAATTCCTTGACCAACTGAGGGAGGATAGACTCCTGCGCCAGAATATAATCCGGCGCCACACAGGTCTGCCCGGCATTGAAGAACTTGCCCTGGGCGATGCGGTGCGCGGCGACCTTCAGGTTGGCGGTTTCATCCACCAGCGCCGGGCTTTTACCGCCCAGTTCCAGGGTGACGGGCGTCAGATTCTGGACGGCCGCCTGCAATATTACGCGCCCTACTTCGGCGCTGCCGGTGAAGAATATCTTGTCCCAATGTTCAGCCAGAATGATGTCGTTGGCGGTATCGTCCGCGATCACCAGGAAGGCATCCGGGTCAAGGTATTGCGGTAAAAGCCGGCCTACGGTCTCGAAAACGGCTTTTGCCGTACGCGGGGGTTTGACCACAGCCGTGTTGCCCGCGGCAATCGCCGCCACCAGCGGCCCCAGCGTAAGCTGCAAAGGGTAATTCCACGCGCCCAGGATGAGCGCCACGCCCAGCGGTTCATA
>CAYQTY010000108.1:0-5679 GCA_964420535.1 uncultured Leptolinea sp.
TTTGACATTCCCGTCGTGCCGGATGTGTTGAACGTCACCACCCTGGCGATATCCTGTTGCGAAACGCAGATCAATTTCTCAGGTGCATTACGCAACACATCTTCTGTAGTGAACGGGATATGAGAAAATTCTTCAAATGAACTTACCTGATCAGGGTACCCGTGGAGAATTTCACTATAATACCGGCTATTTTTCTTTACATAGGCGAGCATTTTGTTAATTTGCGCCAATTGGTAAGCACCCAGGCTAACACGTAATGAAATTCGTTCAGGAGCTCCGATTTTTCGGGAAATCCAATTTTCCAGTGGCGTGAGGTGCTTCAAATCAGCATTCATCTTAATGCCGGTAAAGACCATTCCCTGATGAATCGGTCAGATTGTACGCGCAGAACGGGATCAAGCGGTTATCCGGTGATATGACCATGATGTAACAGTCATGAAGACGTTCAAGATCCATCGTCCATGCATCTTGAAAGGCCATCCCCGAAATGGCGAACATATGGGTTTTAGCCCGCGCCAGGAAGGCATCCCATCCGCCAAAACTGGTGCTGACAACCGGATTTGAAAAAGTATCATCTGTTTCAGGAGCCTTCCAGTTACGGGCTACAAAAGCCTGCGCTTTCACACGTTCTTTAGCGGCATCCTGGGGGGAGCAGCAGCAAGATTGGCTTTGTTTTTTGATGATCGGTTTGAGCGTTCCATCTTCCATCACCACAAAATTGCCATTAAAGGAGCAATAGCGGTTGGGTCCGCCGGATGGGGTAAACCAGGTTGTTTGAATCAGTCCGTCTGTCTGTTCTTGCATGGCCGAGATGATCTCCGGCAGGGTGATGCGGTCACTATCCGCTGGTGGTTGGGGATACCGGCCGAAATAGCTGACAGGCTGGAAGTGCACCCCGCGAACAATCGGGTGATACTTCAAGGCGAACCGCAAAATATTACCAATATCCTGGTCATTCACTCCCGGTTTGATGGTAGGCACCAACACCACGCCGATATTCATGTCACAGCAATTCTGGATCGCGGCATTCTTTTGACTGAGGATCTCTCGCCCGCGAATTTCTTTTAGAATGGCATCTGAGGTACCGTCAAACTGAAGGTAGACAGTGGACAGCCCCGCTTCCTTCAACTTTGATAGATACGGTTTATCGCGGGCGATCCGCAGGCCGTTCGTATTCAATTGAAAGAATGTGAAGCCTTTTTGCCTGCCCATGGCGATGATCTCCGGCAGGTCATCTCGCATGCAGGGTTCGCCGCCGGAAAGCTGAATGTTGAACGGTCCGCCGGCTTCCAGCAAAAGGTCATACCAAGTGGAAATTTTCGCCAGGTCCGGGTCAACTTCGCGGGATTTGTTCTCTTCACCTCCCGCAGACGCGTAACAGACCGGGCAGCCCAGGTCACAGTGTTGGGTTACCTCAAATAACACACAACAGGGCTGCTGACGGTGCTCAGGGCACAGCCCGCAGTCATATGGACAACCCTTGTCTGTTTTTGTGTTGGGATTTTCCGGGAAAGCTGGAGTCCTATCCGGGACCAACGCAATAGTCGCCAGATCTCCGCGGCGGATAACGGTTTCAAAACGGCCGTGCTCAGGGCAGGTTTTTACCAGAAAAAGTTCATCGCCCCGCACAACCCTATGAGCGTCAATTTGCCGGAGACAATCGGGGCAGACACTTTGCGTGGTTGAGAGAATGCGATCCTGATTATTCATTAGTACCGGTGAGTTCAAATCCGTTTTCAACCAGTAAATCCTTCACTTTTTGGAAACAATCTGCCACGATTAAAGGGCAGCGGGTAGTCTGATTGCCCGGCTGGTTCCCGATGATCTCATCGCAGCGGCATCCGCCATATTTTTCACCTACACTGGCTTTGAACCATTTCACAAGGTCTTCGATCATAAAATCGAGGCGTGGATCTTCTTCCGAGGCCGGATCTTTTTTTCCGGCGTACAAACCTAACAAACAGGCGCTGCCGGTCAGACTGCCGCACAGTTCACCCTGGAAGCCCAAACCACCGGCCAACCCGTGAGCAGCGCCGACCAAATCCGGGTTGGATTTTCCGAGCATATCGAGACCCATCAGGATTAGTATCTGGCTGCAATAGAAACCCTGTTTTCGGTACTGTAGCATTTTCTCACGTTCGTCCATAGTATCTCCGTGTGCAAGTTATGTGGATTTTTGCGCGACAAGCAGAAAATACCCGATGCGCGCTCTCGACAGGAGTAGATGAAAGCTCAACGCGTCTATCGAAGGAGTACCAAAAATACAACGTGCGTATTCACCTCTATTTGCGTATGGGGTTTCAAGGCATGTATTATTTTCCAAAAAATTGCGTATAGACCAACTATGATCTTCCCAGAGGAGATGCCTGAATCCAGTTGAACTAACAAGACTTTCGATCTCAGATTGCGACCAGATGGAGCGAATCGGACCCTGCGAAATCGCTGCTTTTAATGGCGGGATGGACATTGCATTTCTGCCATAGATATCTGAAATAATCAACAAACCATCCGGTTTCAAAAGGCGGTTGATTTCCGTCAATACCTTAACGGGTTCGGGAATTACAGAAAGGGTACATTCAATTACGATTCCGTCAAAATATCCATTCAGGAAAGGAAGCCACCTTCCATCTGACTGGACTAAATTGATGGGACTTTCGCTGCATTCAACAAGGCGGGATATATTGGAATCGATACCGTATGTATCAATCCCGTTATTTGCGAAAAATTCCAACGTGGCTCCGAAGCCACAACCAATATCCAGTATCCTGCTTCCGGGTGCAAACTCGCAGAATTCAAATGCCTGGCGGGTGATTTCAAGACCGCCGGGCCGCAATGTGTTTTTTGACTGAGATGAAGTTTCCAGTACGTTTTCAGACATTTTTTCCCATTGACATCGCGGTTATTACTTATCTTCGAGACTTTTTTCCACTTCAGCCATTTTTCCCAACGCCAGACTTTCAGGGATAAATACCAGTCCACATTGCGGACATACAGGAAGTTCCACCGGAAAAGCACTTCCAAGATACTCGATCTGTACCGGCTTGATCACCAATGGAATATGACAATTCCCGCATTGCCACCCGGCCATCTCATCATTGCTTACATATTCAGTCATGAGGTTTGACCTCCGTTATGGACATGCGATGGCTGTACGCGTTGAAAATAGTGTACTCATTTCCGCTTTTTGTGTATTCCACCCAGTACGTAACATAGGAAGGGCAGTAATACGCGAGCCAATGGCCAGTAATTTCATTTTTCAGCGCCAGGTTTGTTTCTTCCACATGGGCGAGAACCTTGAGAATATCCTCTTCCAGAATCAGGCGGTCTTCCAAAACCGCCCGTACTTTTTCCGGAATAATTAGCTCAAACGCAGATGGTTCAGGTACAGGCATTTTCTCTCCCCAGATGGTTTTCAACAGGTGGTTCTTCAGGTATTCCCGGTTTTTATGGCGGGTTGAATAATCGGGCGGGGTAAATGTTTCCATTTCTGGATTGAACAACAGGTCGAGAATATGATAGGTTTGTTTACCGTGCCGGCTAAAAAAGTCACGGCACATGACACAATAGGTGACATATGCGTTATCGCTCTCTGCGATCCGGCGGTCAATCACTTTTTCTGAGAGCGGCCGGTTGGCCAACCACATATGCCCGCCATAGCTGCAACACTCCGTCTTTTCACGGCTCAACGGCAGTTCTTCTACAGTTTTCCCCAGTGCGTAAGTGATATTCCGTACACTGTCCTGAATGGCGGATTCGTACCGGGTCGTACACGGGTCGTGAATGGAAACGCGGGTAGACATTGTTTTTCCAACTGCTTCTTTTACCAATTCTGATCCATCCAACATTGTCCAGAGCGACCGGATGGGTATATCGGGGAATGATTCTTTGAACACCTGAAAACAACTGGAACAGGCGAGGATTACTTCCGGTTTTCCCAGTTTGTTATACTCTTCGAGAAATTCCATTCGGGATTGGTCAAAAAGGTCCTGCTGGCCAGCCCAGCGCGCAGGCGCACCGCAACAGCGTAAGGACAGCCCAACACCCGCTTCTCTGGTCAATTCCGGTTGATGCAACAACCATGCATAGATTTTTTCCACATAATCCGGGTTGGAGGCTGTCAACTGGCAGCCGGGGAAGAACAGGTACCGGCTGGACGTGGTTCCGGGCGCGTTCTGGAACAGCGAAATTGGCTCACTATTGGAGAATTGCATATCGCGCAGGGCAAAATCATGAGCGGATGGGGGCATGCGGTTCTGGTTGACCATTTCCCGGCGCGATTCCAGACAGACAGTGCCCATATCCAGATCCGTCGGACAGACCAGGCCGCACAGGCCGCACAGGCTGCATGAATTGATGAACTGGTTCTTACGGCGTTCGCCTTTCACAATGGAGAGATTGTTATAGATTTCCCGAATATATCGCTTCGGGTAGCTGCCATATTCTTTTAAATATTCACAAACTTTTACACATTCCAGACACTGACATTGCAGGCAGCGGGCGGCTTCAGAAGTTGCTTCTTCGCGGGTAAAACTGGTTCCGGATGATTTTACGGCTGGTGACGGGAGAACGCCATCCACAGATGTGAAAAGCTGTGTTTCATAACTGCCTTCTTTTATCCGCGCGGCCGTCATGGAGACTTTCTGGAAGTATCTGTCAATCGATGTGGCTACCCTATGCCCATCTGCCAGAATGAAAATGGGTGAATGGATATGGTCACGAACGGTTGCGTCCTGCCCACTGGCTGCAAGTCCACCTGAAAAAACACCATCCATGCTGGATGAATAGGTCAGGGGATCAATTTTGATCCCGTCGGGATTCATTTTAATATCCAGTAGTCCCGGAGGGTTTGCTCCCGTTGATAATAAAACAGCGTCAAATTCCTGCCCGTTGATATCGAAATTGTTTGAATCTAATTTCGTAATTTTCTCTACAGGACAATTGAGAATTATCTGAACCCCAAGGGCTGAAAGATAATCAAAATCTTCCTTAATTACCTCAGCCGATATTTTTTCTTCATACGCGCGAAGTATACTGCCACCCAATTCGCCGGTTTTTTCAAAAACAGTTACCTGATATCCCTTCCTGGCCAGATCACAGGCCGCCGTTAACCCAAATAGGCCACCCCCGATGACAGCCAGACGATTATCACGGCGCGGGAGAAACGCAGGTTTCTCAGCAGGTCCTCCATGCTCAACGCAAGCGCGTTCAAGGCTGGCTATGGCTATAGCCTCACCTGCATCCTTGCGGATGCATTTACCACGACAGGGTTCATCACAAATTCGGCTGATGATACCGGGAAAAGGTACTGATTTGCGAAGAATTTTTAAAGCACCCGGAAAATTGCCTTTTTCCACCTCGGCACAAATACCCCTCACATCCACACGGGCCGGACATGTCGCCATACAGGCTGGAGCGTGTTCCTGTATACATTGGTTTTCCAGTTCGTGCAACCCGTCTTGATCCATATTTATGATCCCTGATTATTCATCGAATTTTCTGGTGATCGAAATCCTTTTGATACCTTCTGCCCCATGCAATGTGGTCCCCTGGGTAATGAAGTGTGAAAGTGTGGCGGCATTAGTCACTTTGGAACCGGCAAGAACATGGATACCAAAATCAAACAAGTACGGTGTCATGGGGGTACTTGGTCCCATCATGACCACAAACGCATCTTTCGGA
>CAYQTY010000108.1:5689-8877 GCA_964420535.1 uncultured Leptolinea sp.
CGTGCCGTTCATAAGGGTAGTAGCCGTCAGCCCAATGACGTTTGACACAGGCAGCACGTTGACATATTTACCCGCGTCCAATTCACCTGGTCCGGGTGACAATTCCAGTACATTCAGAACTTTTGCTTTTTCTCGAAGCAAATCCAGAAATGGAAAATGACCAATGATGGTTACAGTTTTATTTTTACTTTTTTCTGCCAGAAGATCACGAGTGTTGCATTCGATTACTTCATTTTCGTCATATTTGAGCAGCGAATTTATCGCTGCCATCCCCACGGATACTTCAAGCGGATTTGACGAGTAAAGTAGTTCCAGCAATTCAAACACAGAACGTTCGTGTAAATGACCTGCGTGTGTCAATTCATTGGAGTGGCAACAGGATACATCCCCCAGGGTTGCTGCCAGTCCCGAGTTTGAGCCGGAAACCATAGTCCAATGTAGGCCGATTAGAACGTCAGAAACCTTCTGGTCATTCTGATTGGATTTTGCGATGTGGATCAGATCGGATATGATGCTCATCAGGTTTTGAATACTTTCCGGTGGACGAAAATAATTTCTCGTCCACCGGATTTTTCTTCCTTATGAACGGATGGGATAGCCCATCCAGATCATTCTAGCCTTTTGCTTTGAGCCCTGCCAGTACCTTTTCAGGATACGCCGGCAGATGGCGGATGCGAACGCCGGTCGCGTTGGCAATGGCGTTGATCACAGCCACATGGGGTGAGGTCAGAGGCAGTTCACCGACACCGGAAGCTCCAAATGGTCCATTTGGACGTTCGGTCTCAAAGTATTGGATCTCCATGTCATCCGGGATATCGTTGGCATACGGGATGCCGGCACCCAGCATATTGCTGTGTTTTTCGATATCTTCGAAATCTTCGGACAACGCGAGACCAATACCCTGTGCCAGGCCGCCGTACATTTGACCATCAACAACCAGGCGGTTGTTGATCTTGCCAATATCGGCCATCAGGGTCATCTTATCGACTTTGGTCTTTCCGGTTTTGGTGTTGACGGTCACTTCGGCCATGAACACACCATACATATAGTTGGAGAATGGTTTGCCCTGTCCGTTGGCATCGCAGTTTGATGCCATGGAAGCCGTCCACTTGCCGGAATAGCGCAGCGGGATCTTCTCGGCGACCATTTCGTCATATGTGCGGTATGTTCCATCCTTCTTGCGCATGGCAGCCAGTAGAAGCTCGCAACCGGCTACAATGGCGTTGCCGGTGACAACTTGCTGGCGGCTGCCGCCTGAAGGGCCGGAGTTCGGAGTGATGGCTGTGTCATTCATCACCAGTTTGATCTTTGACGGATCAATTTTCAACGGAAGTAAGGCCGTGTGCGCGGTACCTAAAAGTCCCATATCCGCACCCTGGCCATGATCTTCCCAACTGGCATAGGCTGTAACGCCTTCCTTCGTTAGTTCGATGTAAACTTCGGAGGAATCCGCTCCATCCAGACCGCAGCCATATATACCGAGAGAAATCCCAACACCTTTCTTAAATTCAGGAGTCGATTCCTTTTTGGCTTTGGCTTTAGCGGCTTCGTATTTTGGCTTGAGAGCGTCAAACATAGTGACAAAGCTGGTCACTTCCGGTTCCTGACCGGTTGGAGAAGTCGCGCCTGTGCGATACACATTCTTATAGCGCAGTTCGAAGGGATCCATACCCATCTTCTCAGCCAGTTCATCGATCAGACTTTCAGAAGCCAGGAAACTTTGTGGTGAACCGTACGCGCGGAAAGCGGAGCCCCATACGTGATTGGTGCAGACAGTTCTACCAATGCTATTGATATTCGGAATATCGTACCCGGCTCCCACATACTGATTACCACGCAGGGTGAGCAGGTCACCGAATTCGGAATACGGGCCGTGATCAACCGACCAATCGCCTTCCATCGCGACCAATTTCCCGTCTTTGTCAGCGCCCATTTTGAGTTTGAGCCAGAACGGGGAGCGCTTGCCGGTGTACTGCATATGCTGCGCGTAGTTATAGCGAAGGAATACCGGTCGTCCAGTTGCCATACAGGCAACACCAAGCAGGGCTTCCATCGTGGGGCTGAATTTGTACCCGAATGTCGCGCCGGCCGGATTTTGTACGAGGCGTAGTTTTTCGGGTTCAATTCCCAGTCCGGGGGCGATCATGGCATGGTGCAGATGAATACCGATTGATTTTGAATGGATCGTCAGGCGGCCTTCATCATCTGAATAGGCGAAACCAACATCCGGCTCGACTGTCAGGTGGGGTTGGCGCTGAAGGTAGTATTCGCCCTGGGCTGTATAGTGGGCTTGTTCCATGATCGGGCCGGTTGGTTTGCCTTTGACAGTCTTCTGTTCAAAGTAAACATTCGGTGTTCCAGGATGGATCTCGATCGCGTCATCCGCCATGGCAGCCGGGGCGCTCATGTAGGCCGGCAACTCTTCCAGTTTAACTTTGACGGCTGCTGCCGCGGCTTCGGCGTGTTTCTTTGTGTCGGCGCACACAATCGCGATGGCGTCACCGTACTGGAAGACTTTCTTGTCGCACAGGATCGGGCGATCCCAACCGTCACCCTTGTTGGTGGGGAAGGTGATCAAACCAGTGATGCGGTTTTTGCCTTTGACATCCTTGTGGGTTACCACTTTGACTACACCCGGCATCTTTTCCGCTTCAGATGTGTCGATCCCAAGGATATTGGCGTGCGATACTTTGGCCTGTACCAGAGCGAGGTGAAGGGTGTTAGCGGGCATCTTCAGACCCAGGTCGCCGCCGTAATCGAGCGTGCCGGTGATACTTACTACCCCAGATACTGCCACTTTTGGGCATCTGGAATGTAATATCCGACATCTTCTTCTCGCCGCGCAAAACGGCGGCAGCATCCATAACACCATCCACAAACGGTTTGTATCCGTTGCAGCGGCATACATTATGATGCTTTGTGAACCAGTCACGGATCTGCTGACGGGTAGGATTGGGGTTTTCATCCAGTAAAGCTTTAGATGAAACTACAAATCCCGGGGTGCAGATACCGCATTGCGCTGCCCCATGGAAAACGAATGCCTGCTGTAGCGCGTGCATTTTGTCCGGAGTGCCAATACCGGAAACCGTGACAACGCTTGATTCATCCGCGACCTTTTCCATTTTTACCAGGCAGGATAGGGTCAATTTCCCGTTCAAAAGAATCGAACAGGCGCCGCAATGGCCCTC
>CAYQTY010000108.1:8887-10202 GCA_964420535.1 uncultured Leptolinea sp.
ACCGTTTTTTACCTCGGTCATGAGGAGTTGTTCGCGGAGCACTTCCAATAAAGTGCTCTTGGGGTCTGCGATGATAACTTTGCGGACTCCGTTGATCAAAAGTGTCTTTTTATCCATATTCTCCCTCTTGAGTTACGAATAGGAACACTGAGGAGAAATTAATAATAAAATCCCCTCATACATTAAAATTAATTTTAATGCTCAATATTTGAAAAGCAACATACTCAATAAATGAGTAACAAATGTAAATGATGGATTACTTTTTTGACAATTCGGATTTACAATTTGAAAAATTCATTTACAGAAGAAATTGTGTATGAAAAACATATTACATTATCAATTTGACGAAGCTTTTAGAGTTTTAGGGGAACCAACCCGGGTCGCGATTATGCGGCAGTTACTTTCTAAACCGGCAACTATTTCACAGATAGGCGTTTCACTGGAGAAACACCCGGCACAGGTCAAATACCACATTACCCAGTTGGAAAAGATTGGACTGGTGGAACTGGCCTATGAGAAGACCATTCGAAATTACACCGAGAAGTATTACAGGTCTACCTCAAATGCGGTTTTCCTTAATAAAGCAATTCTCCCTGAACCTTCTGAGAAAGGTCAAATTGTCATCCTGGGAGGAGATGGACCGGCTCTTGAATTGCTAGTGGAAACAGTAAATCATACTATTGGCGCTGATTTTTTTTGTCAGATCTCCACCGGAAGCCTGGATAGTCTGATCTATTTGCGGGAGAACTACTGTCAGATCGCAGGCTCCCATCTTTTCGATTATGAATCAGGTGATTTTAATGTTTCGTATATCAGGCACTTGTTTGCGTTGAAAAATATGGCCATTGTGACGTTCGGGCACCGCAATCAGGGATTAATCTACCGGGGTGATGAAACAAGAAAGGTTACCTGCCTGGCCGATGTGGTTAAATATGGGATGACATTTGTGAACCGGGAAATGGGGACTGCCACCCGGCTGCGATTGGAACGGTTGCTAAAAGAAGAGAAGATTTCCCCGGCGGAACTCAAGGGTTATGAGAACGAAGTTCAAAACTATTCAGAGTTAGGTAATTACATTCTTCAAAAAAAGGCTGACACGGGTCTTGGTATGGAATCAATCGCCAGAAGCCTGGGATTAAGGTTTCATTTTCTATTCACTGAACGGTACGATTTGATCATGTCTGAAGATACTCTGGAAATACCGTATGTAAAGCAATTTATTGACACACTACAGTCCACTGAGATCCGTAAAAAGATCGAAGCGCTGGGTGGATATGATATGTCGCATTCCGGAGAAATCATTCACATTTAGGCG
>CAYQTY010000109.1:0-4726 GCA_964420535.1 uncultured Leptolinea sp.
GGACGGAGGAAAAGGGGTGCATCCGGAAAGAACGCCGGATGGAGGGACGGAGGAAAAGGGGTGCATCCGGAAAGAACGCCGGATGGAGGGACGGAGGAAAAGGGGTGCATCCGGAAAGAACGCCGGATGGAGGGACGGAGGAAAAGGGGTGCATCCGGAAAGAACGCCGGATGGAGGGACGGAGGAAGCCGGATTAACAACAATCGCGGCTGTGGATAAAACCCTAAGGGTCTTTGAGACCCTTAGGGTTTGGGAACCAGGTGTTTTGGTAGCCGCATTCAAAAATACGTATCTCCCTGCCCGTAGGGACGGGTTAGTAACCCGCCCCTACGCATTGACCGGAAATTCATTAAACAACCGGGAGAAAGAAAGGTATTCCATGAACCCGCTTGAACCGTCAACCGAAGAACAGGCTGCGTTGTTCGCCGAACAGATGCGCCACGCGCTGGATCTGCTGCGCGCTGAAGTCAACGCTTTACGAGCCCTGCATGAACATGACATGGAGATGTGCCATCACCGGCTGGGCAGCCTGGAGACGGTTTCCCGTGACCACGAGCTGCGCATCCGGGCGGATACCGACGGGGTGACGCAATTCAAAATGTGGGCCGGGCTGGCTTCCGGAGGCTCGGGTTTGATGGCCCTGGCCGCTTTGATCCGCAGTTTTCTGGGAGGTGGATGATGCTTCAACCACACACACTGCACACATTGAAAGCCCTGCTGCGCGACCCGATCCAGTTCACCGAGATGACGGGCGGCATCCGGCTGCGTGACTATCAACGCGGTCCGATGGAAGCTATTCTGCGGTCTGTCCTCGGCCATAAGGGGCTGTCTTTCGTGGTGATGTTTCCGCGTCAATCCGGCAAGAACGAACTGCAGGCGCAGCTGGAATGTTATCTGCTGGCGCTGCTCTCGCGCACCCCGGCGGAGATGGTCAAGATTTCGCCCACATGGAAGCCGCAATCGCTGAACGCCATGCGGCGCCTCGAACGGGTGCTGGACCGGAACCGCATCACGCAGCGCATGTGGCGCAAGGAAAGCGGCTACATCTACCGGGTAGGCAGCGCGCGCATGTTGTTCTTCTCCGGCGCGCCGGAAGCCAACATCGTGGGCGCCACAGCCGGCACCCTGCTGGAAGTGGACGAAGCCCAGGATGTGTCTATCTCCAAGTTTGACAAAGACATCGCGCCCATGGCCGCTTCCACCAACGCCACACGCGTCTTCTGGGGCACAGCGTGGACCAGCCGCACCCTGCTGGCGCGTGAACTGCGCGCCGCGCGCATAGCCGAAGCGGCAGACGGCATCCGCCGGGCATTTGTGCTTACCGCCCGTGAAGTGGCCGCCGAGGTGGAAGCCTACGGACGCTTTGTAGCCGAGCAGACCGCCCGGCTGGGGCGCGACCATCCGCTGGTGAAGACCCAGTTCTATTCCGAAGAGATCGACGCGGAAGGCGGCATGTTTCCGCCCGCGCGCCGTGACGTGATGCGCAGCCGGCATGCCTTCCAGTCCGCTCCACAACCCGGTTGTATCTATGCCATGCTGCTGGATGTGGCCGGCGAGGACGAATCCGCGTCCACCGGCAGCGCGAGCCTGGTCAACCGGCGGCGCGATTCCACCGCCCTGACCATCGTCGAAGTCGATCTCACCACACTGCGCGATGATCTGTTACGCGCGCCCACTTACCGCTGTGTGCACCGCCGCCTGTGGACGGGCGTCAAGCACACCGCGCTGTACGGTCAACTGCACGGGCTGATCGAAACCTGGCAGCCGCGGGTAGTGGTGATGGATGCCACGGGCATTGGCGCGGGACTGGCTTCCTTTCTGGAGAAGCGATTCCCTTCAAAGATACTGCCTTTCCTTTTTAACCACGTGAGTAAGTCAAAGCTGGGCTGGGACTTTTTGAGTGTGTGTGATTCCGGCCGCTGGCAGGAACCGGATGTGGCAGGGATTGATGACCAGTCAACCCTGCAGGCGATGTTCTGGCGGCAGGTGGAAGCCTGCCAGTACAGCGTGTCAGACAGCCCGGGCCGGCTGATGCGCTGGAGTGTGCCCGATGGCACATCCGACCCACTGACCGGTGAACCGCTGCACGATGACCTGCTGATCAGCGCCGCCTTGAGCGCCGTGTTGGATGGCATCGCCTGGTATGACCCGTCACCGGCGCTGGTGGTCCGCGCGGCAGACCCGATCTTCGACATTGACAGGGGAGAGTATTAAATGAACACACCTTCGAATAATCTGGTCACGCGGCTCACCGGGCGCCTGTTCCGGCGTGAGATCAGCCGGCAGGTCAGCCTGGCCGTGGCCGCCTATGATGACACCCGCGACCGGAACCTGCGGCCGATATTCACCGCTCTTCCGCTGAACAGCACCCGCGACCGGTCTGACGGGGAACGTGAAGACCTGCTGCGGCAGTCACTGGACGCCTGGCGGACCAACCCGCTGGCACGCCGTATTGTTGGCCTGACCTCGCAGTATGTGGTGGGCGGCGGCATCGGCGTGGACTGCCGTCACGAGGCGACGGCGGATTTCCTGCGTGAGTTCCGCGAGCATCCCCTGAACCGGCTGGACAGCCGCGTCTTCGAGTGGTGCGACGAACTGACCCGTTCCGGCGAACTGTTCCTGCTGGTCACGAGCGACCTTTCGGGTATGAGCTTCGTGCGCGGCATCCCCGCGCTGGACGTGGCGGAGATCACCTGTACGGAAAATGACATCGAACAGGAACTATCTTTCACGCTGAAGGACGGCCGTGTGTACCCCGGCCGGGAGGGCGCGCTTAACGGGAACGGTACGGCGCCATTCATTCTACATTATGCCATCAACCGCCCGGTGGGTGCGCAGCACGGTGAAAGCGACCTGGCGCCGCTGCTCAAGTGGCTGGCGCGTTACTCCGGCTGGCTGGAAGACCGCGCCCGGCTGAACCGCTTCCGCACCACCTTTCTGTACGCCGTCACTCTCAAGGGCTCCACAGCGGTGGAACGCATCAAGCGGCAGGCGGAACTCAACCTGAATCCACCATCACCCGGCAGCCTGCTGGTGAAGGACGACGCGGAGACCTGGGAAACATTATCCCCAAAGCTGGAGTCCTCCGACGCCAATGAAGACGGCCTGGCCATCAAGAAGATGATCGCCGCCGGGGCGGGTATTCCCCTTCACTTTCTAGCCGAGCCGGAAAGCGCCACCCGTACCACGGCCGAAAGCGCCGGCGGGCCGACCTTCCGCCACTTTGAACAGCGCCAGGAATTTATGCTGTGGATGCTGCGCGACCTGCTGCAGATGGTCACCGCAAGGGCGGCGCGCGGCGGACGGCCGGTCGACCCGAATGCCGGCATCCAATTGCGCGGCACCGATATTTCCGCCCGTGACAACAGCGAACTGGCCGGCGCCGCCGCGGAGATCGTCAACGCGTTCGCCGGGCTGCATTCCCGCGGACTGATCGATGACGCCGAACTGCTGCGCATGGCCTACCGCTTTGCCGGCGAGGTGGTCGATATCCCCGAATTATTAAGCCGGGCTGTGGATAACCCGCCCAAAACGGTGGATAACCCTGTAGATAAGTCCCCCGAGTCCAGGGGATAACCCCGGATTTGTTGTTGAAAAGCTGTGCATTGATCTGTGGATAGAAATGAAAGGAAATATGGAAAGGAGGCTGATGGAAACGATTAAAGAGGAACAAACCGTGCGGTTGACGTTGGACGTCGCCGGCCCGCCCGAGCCGATGGAAGGTGCTGAAGGTTTCGTGATCCTGGCGATCACCGCCGGGAACGGCAACGGGTGGAACTTCACTCCGGAGGTGCTGCAGCAGTCGCTCACCCTGTGGGACGGCATCGACTGCTTCGTGGACCACGCCGATCCGGGCGCCGCATTGTACGGACGTTCGGTACGTGACCTGGGCGGTACGTTCTCGTCACCTGAATGGGACGGTCTTCGTCAGGGCATCCGCCTGACGTTAACACCCGCCGGCCCGTCCGCGGACGTGCTGCGGACTGTGGGACGGGAGATGCTCGGTTCTGCCGGGGCCGCACCCCGCGTAGGATTTTCCGCCGATCTGCTGCTGCGGGCGCCCCAACCCAACCCTGTTCTGACAAAGGAGAACCCCTGATGAGTGATGATGGAATTGCGATGACCGGCCCCGCCCCGTTGGAGTTGTGCGGCCGCCTGCTGGATGCCCGCCTGACGGGCAGCGCCCTGCCCGCGCTGGCCTGCGACCAGATCCGCCTGCGGTTTGACGGCAAGGTGTTCCAACCCGACGAACTGGATAAAGCCGTTGACTCGGCAAAGGCGCTGGTTTCCGGATTGACCGGTGGCAGCGTGGTGCAGGGGCCTGGGCGCGTCACCGCCATGTTTGATACGCGTGACCAGCTTCAGGCGGCCGCCGATGACCTGCTGGGTGCGGAACGTGACCCACAATTGGCCGGGCTAAAACCGGCAAAGCTGAGCGGCATCCGCGAGTTGTATCTTGCGCTCACCGGTGACGTGGATATGCACGGCGGCTACTTCCCCGAACGCGCCCGCCTGGCCACCACCGCCGACTTTTCGGGTTTGGTCAAGAATTCATTGAACAAGGTGATTGCCAACCGCTGGAAAGAACTGGGCGAAGCCGGCTACAACTGGTGGCAGCGTGTGGCCAGCGTCGAGCATTTTGACAGCCTGCAGCAGGTCACCGGAACGCTGGTGGGCACCGTGGGCGACCTGCCCGAGGTGGCGGAACGCGGCGAGTACCAGGAAC
>CAYQTY010000109.1:4736-10122 GCA_964420535.1 uncultured Leptolinea sp.
TGGGCGACTCCCCCGAGACCGCCGACTGGAAGAAATACGGCGGTTACATCCCGCTCACGCTGGAGCTGATCGACCGTGACGAGACCCGCAAGCTGAAAGCCTACCCGCGCGAGCTGGCGGCCGCCGGCCTGCGCAAGATTTCCAGCCTCGTTTCGGGCGTGTTCACCGCGAACAGCGGCATCGGCCCCAACCTGGCGGACGGCGGCGCGCTTTTCAACGCCACAGCCGTCACCACGGCGGGCGGTCACAAGAACCTGTTGACCGGCGCGTTGACTGCCGCCGAGTGGGATGCCGTCTGCACGGCCGTCTACAACCAGCCCATGCTGGTGAAGAATGCCTCGGGAGCGTACGGCAACGGTCCTCGCATGGCCGTCAATCCGAAGTATCTGCTGGTGCCGCGCGCCCTGCAACTGGCGGCCATGAAGATCCTGTATCCGTCACTGGAAAACGCGGCAAATATCTACAGCGAGAATATGCAGCGCGGCCAGCCGGGTGACGTGGTCACCGTGCCGGAGTGGACAGACGCCACCAACTGGGCGGCTGCCTGCGATCCGCGCATCGCGCCCGCGATTTTCATCGGCGAACGCTTCGGCATCATGCCCGAGATCTTCCTGGCGGGCGACGAACTCAGCCCGGCCGTGTTCACGCATGACGAACACCGCCTGAAGGTGCGTCACTTTCTGGCCGTGTGGGTGAATGACTTCCGCCCGTTGCACAAGTCAAATGTAGCGGGGTAAGAAGCCTCTCCCCGGAGGGGAGAGGTTGGGTGAGGGGCGATCCTATCGCAGATTCATAACCAGCGATTTGAATCCCCCCTACCCCACCTGCAGCACAAATCGCTGCGGCGCAGGCCCTTCACGAAGGGGGGCTTGAAAATGCCATTTCCAGAGAAATTTTGTTAATGATAAGAGGTGAAAAATGCAGAAACTGATCGAATTGATGTCATCACGCAAGTTCTGGGCGGCCCTGGTGGGGCTGTCCGTGATCATCCTAAAAGCGTACCGGCCTGATTTCCCCGTCAGTGAAGAGGAGATCACCAACCTGGTGGCGGTACTCGCCGCCTATATCCTGGGGACGGCCATTTCCAACGCGGCTGACGGGATGAAGATGCTGAAGCCATGATCAACATAACAGGATGAAATCACATCATTTTTATGGATTTGATTCTTCCTGGCAGCGTAGGGGCGGGTTAATAACCCGCCCCTACCGGTCGCGATGGACATGTGTCCATAGAGATTTTTCAACACAAAAGAAAGGAGTAAACCATGGACGATCAAAACCGGATCCTCGCGGGTTTGATCCTCAATTGCAAACCCGAAGACCTGAAGGGTGTCGCGCAGAAGGCTGACGGCAGCCTGGCGGTGGTGGCGCCCAACGGGATGAAATTCGTCTTCTCGCCAGTGGAACTGGACAATGCCCGCGATTCGTTCTGTCTGCCGGCAGTATCTCCGATGGCTTCGACAGGCTCAGCCACCGGAGATAAGAACATTATTCCCGATAACAATTCAATACTTTTCCCGGAAAAACCAATTCGCGATACCGAGGCAAGATCGGTGCCCGGGACAGGCTCAGTGACCAAAAGTCCGATGGCTGAGCCTGCGGCAGTGCCGCACGACGCTTCCTGCCGTGCAGGTATCGAAGCCATCGGACGAACTGAGTACGCCCTGCACACTTCGACAAGCTCAGTGAGCGGGTCAGGCTTAGTGGCCGGGGCTTGTTCCGCAAGCGGGATTCCGATGGCTGAGCCTGCGGCAGTGCCGCACGACGATTCCTGCCGTGCAGGTATCGAAGCCAACAGACGTGTGGCTTCGGCTGCTTCGACAAGCTCAGCAACCGAAGTCACCCACCGCCGCAGAAAGGAAGCCCGCCCATGATCACCGGAATGGATGTCTCTGCCTGGCAGGGCAATGTCAACTGGGGCAAAGCCGCCAAAAACGGCGTGCGCTACACCTTCATCAAGGTCAGCCAGCGGCTGTATGCTGACAAACTCTTCTTCCAGAACTGGCCGGCGGCCAAAGCGGCCGGAATGCTGCGCGGCGGCTATCACTACCTGGTATGGGATCGCGATCCTCTGGAACAGGCGGAAGCCTTCTGCGCTTTGCTCAAAAAAGACGCGGGCGAACTACCTCCCGTGGCCGATTTTGAAGAACGCGCCGGCATCCCCGGTGACGCCCTCATGCGGCTGGGGCGTTTCCTCAACGCGGTGGAATACCAGTTGGGCGTCAAACCGGCCATCTACACCAGCCCGAACTTCTGGAAGACCTATGGGTCGCCGGAAGCCGTATGGGGAAACTACCCTCTGTGGATCGCCAACTACGAAGTCAACGAGCCTCACCTTCCCGCTCCGTGGAAGAGCTACGCTTTCTGGCAGCACACCAATGCCGCTGACGGCGCCTACTACGGCTGTGACTCGCGCGGCGTTGACATGAACCTGTGCACCGATGATGTTTTCGCGTGTTACGCCGCCGGGCGCAATAAACCGGCGCCCGAAGTCAGCGCGCAGGATAAGATCGACCGCCTCTGGAGGGCGCACCCCGCACTATGGCCCTTACCCTGACAGAAATGCACACCCGTATTTCCCGGATGCTGATGGATACCGGCGAGGAGATCTGGCCGGTATCTATTCTCGATGAAGCCATCCGGCAGGCTCTGACAGCCTACTCGCTGGCCTGTCCCTGCGAACAATCTGCTGTGTTGACAATACCCGCGCGCGGCGACCTGGACCTGGGCAGCCTGCCCGGCCTGGCCGGGGTGACCGCCGTCCGTTGGCCGTATTCAGCGGACAAACCGGAAACCCTGCAACCCGCGAACCGCGTCACCGGGTGGCGCTGCTGGCGTGACATGGACAGGACCACCCTGGAACTGCGCACCCTGCCCGGAACCAATCCGGTAGAGGGAGAAATCCTGCTGGTGCGCTACATCACCGGCCACAGCGTGGACGGGCTGGACGGTGCGGAAGTCAGTACCATCCCGCTCATCCATATATCACTTTTGGTGCACGGCTCGGCGGGCTATGCCGCGCTGTTCCGTGCACTAGACAAGGTGGAAAACCGCAGTTACGGCAGCCGCCGCACCGAACCCGCCCTGCTTCAAAGCTGGGCCAATGGCGTGCTCGAGCGCTTCCAGCGCGAGCTGGACCGGCTGCGCAAACAGCGATCACCGGCGGAATTGCAGCCAGCCTGGAGGATGGACGCATGGGAATCGTGTTAACGCTTTCAACCCCCGAGAATCAGGCCATCAAAGTGGCAGACCTGGACCTGCAGGAGATCCCGCACCGCTGGGTGCTGGGATCGCGCCGCACGGGGCCGCATTGCCCGGATTGCTTTGAACTGGATGGCGAAGTGCGCCCGCTGGGTGAGTGGCAGAACTCCATTATGCCCGGCTCACCAGAATTGCAGTGCGGCAGCCGTTGCGGGTGCGGCCTGCAGGCTACCATCAGCCCACCCACCCGGTTCACCATTTTGATGCCCGCCATCGGATTTTCATCCGGCCGCTCACGCATCTATCTGGATATCCAGCGGCAACTGCGGCAGAACTTCACAGCAGTACCTTCGTTGAAATTGCCTTCCGCCGCCGTGCCGGGACGATTGCCGGCGGCCAGTCTGCCAAAAAGCATTGCTGCCGAGCGCAGGCTGTGGTGGGATAAACCTGTCCGCCAGCCAGCACCCACAGCCCGGCGGCCCGTGCGGGGGGTGGATTAATGGCCGTGCCGGGAGTTGACTGCCACATCGCGCTCAGTCACCCGTTGGTAGATGGTGGCGCACCGTTCGGTTTCCTGCTGGATGACAGCAAAGACGCCGGACCGGCTGTATCCATCCAACGCGAGGCGGTTAAGCAGGATGACGGCAGTTATACCGACAACCAGAAATACTTTTTCACCGTGCTATTGGGTGACCGCCTGCCCAACCCTGATAACACAATCCATAACGAAAATGCCGCGGCGATGTACGCCGCCCTGCTGCGGTTCCTTGGAATGCATAGCGGACTGGCGCTGCTGACGCCCACCGCGTCATTCAGCGGACTGTTCTCTTCGGGGCATTACGCCACCGAGATCCACTACCCCGATGTCACCCTGGTGACCGTGCAGATGGGCAACACCGGCAGTGCCTTTGAGCCGGTGGACGTCACCCGGTTTGTGCAATCGCTCTGGGTGGAAAGCGGCATCTATACCGGGCAAATGACCTGGTCCAACACCTACTGGAGGTAACAATTTGAGCGCACCGGTTTATCCGTTATCCAATGATGTATCCCCCGGCCAGCCGACGGCCAGTTCGCAGTACAACAACCTGCGTAAAGACGCCCTCACCCTGGGCGCCGCGCCTGAGGACGCACGCACGCTGGGTCAATTCTTCACACGCTACATCTGCGGTGTACGCGTTGAATTCCTGGCCAGCAACCGCCTGCGTGTGCCATTTCTAACCACCAACCCGCCCACGCTGATGATCAATAGCTATCTGTGCCAATCTGCCGCCAATGTTGACCTGCCGGCGGGGTGCTTTTCAGGCACAGCCGCCACCTGGTACATCTTCGCCCGGCGCAACCCCGGTTCAGCCGCATTCACACTGGAGGTTAACACCAGCCCGGTGGAAAGTACGGATACAAGGCTGATCGGCCAGTGTTACTGGGACGGTAGCAACGTCACCGCGTCATCGGTCTACACGTATTCTCTGCAGGGGCTAGGATTGCCGGATTACGACTCGGGCTGGTTCGCCGTGGCAGAAAGTCAAACCTATACACGCGCGCATAACCTGGGGCAGGCGCCGCGGTTGGTTGTGCTGCTACATGCCACCAACGCCAACCCGGTGACCAGTGACGAACTGGTACAGGTGACCACCGTGAGCATCGGGTATGGGGTTTCGTGCCTGGGTTGGAATGCTACCAATGTATTCGCGCAAAGCGGTTCGTACAGCGGGTACGGGACCTGCCTGAACACCCGCCGGTATTCCGGCTCGGGGTACTGGCGGCTACAAGCCTGGCGGTAGAAAGGATGGAACAATGACAACTGTGATCCGCGATAGCGCGGGGATGATCAAGACGTTCATGGAATCTTCAACCGGGTACATGCCGGAACCCGGCGAGACGATGGAGGAGGTGTCAGTTCCCTTTACCGGGTACGCCCGCCGGCTGCGCCTTTCGATTGACGGGTGTACCGGTGAAACGGTGCGAGTTCCTTTACGTGAAGAAACAATCACTATACGGGTGGAATGCCCGGGTGAGGCGTCGGTTTCGCTGCGGGTGAATGGTGAGGCACGTGAGATTATGCTGGAAGATGGCATAGGCTGTCTTGGTGTGCCGTGTGATGTTCCCGGCAGGTACGTCATCGCGCCAGCCGACCGGGTGAAATATTGTGCCGCCGGCGAGGCCGTCAGCGTGGTGGAGGTGGTTT
>CAYQTY010000110.1:0-1202 GCA_964420535.1 uncultured Leptolinea sp.
GGTGATCACCGGTCCGAACATGAGCGGCAAGAGCACCTTCCTGCGGCAGGTCGCGCTGATCGTTCTCATGGCGCAAATGGGCTCTTTTGTCCCGGCTTCCTCCGCGCGCATCGGGCTGGTTGACCGCATCTTCACCCGTATCGGCGCCCAGGATGAGATCCACGCGGGGCAGTCCACCTTCATGGTCGAGATGGTCGAGACCGCCAATATCCTCAACAATGCCACATCACGCAGCCTGCTGGTGTTGGATGAGATCGGGCGCGGCACCAGCACCTATGACGGACTGTCCATTGCCTGGGCCGTGGTCGAACATATTCATAATCACCCTTCATTGCGATCCCGTACCCTTTTCGCCACCCATTATCACGAGCTGACGCAACTCGCTGACCTTTTACCGGGAATACGCAACTACAATGTCGCCGTCACCGAGGTGGACAACACTGTGGTGTTTCTGCACAAGATCGTCCCGGGCGGCACAGACCGCTCCTACGGCATCCATGTCGGTCAATTGGCTGGATTACCCAAACCGGTCATAATGCGCGCAAACGAGATCCTGGGCGAACTGGAGGCCTCTTCCGGCAAGGCCGTCAACATCAGTCCGCACACTTCGCAGCAGATGGCGCTCTTCCCTGAGACCAATCCTTTGCTGGACGAATTGCGCGGTCTGGACGTATTGACAGTCTCCCCGCTGGAAGCCCTGAACAAGTTGTTCGAATGGCAGAAGAAATACGTAAATGGTGACGGATCGGGGAAGGCTAAGAAAGCATAGCCAGCAGTTTTTCCGGATTGTCCGCGAAATCTTCTTTCTTCCATTCGCCGGTCGTCAACCGGGTTAATGTGTCATTCAATAGTTGATTAACCGGTGCCTTCAGCCCGGCTTTATCTGCCGCGCGCACTACCGCGCCGTTCAACCAATCCACTTCACTCTGACCGCGCCCCTGGTACAGGTCTATGTGGAAGCTGGGCATTTTCGCGCCGCGCCCGCCTCCCACGGCTTTTACCAGCAACGGACGGACAATAAAGTCCGGCAGATAGCGCAGGGCGAAAGCCAGAAGTTTGACAGGCGTCCCGGGCAGATCAACCACCGGGATGAGGTTGGCGTCCATAACCGCCAGAACCTCACGCAATTGGCGCCGTTCAAGTTTAAATATTCCCGGGTGAGCGTAAACTTTTGCGGGAAGCCAGTTGAGAATGGCGGATGT
>CAYQTY010000110.1:1212-8419 GCA_964420535.1 uncultured Leptolinea sp.
GGCATTGCCCATAAGGTTGGTCAGCATTTTTGACCACTTCATGGCCAAACCATTATCAAAACCGATCATTCCCAAACCGGCACGGTTGCAAGCCGCCAGGACCGCGTCGGAGGCAGGGCTGGACATGTCAATGCCTGTTCCGCGGAAACGTTCAACCTTGATATCTCCCAGACCGCGCCGCCCGATCGCCGTGGTGACAGTGCCGCGGATCACCCGCCCTTCACCCAGTACAGCGGCTATGGCCGGCTCATTTTCAACGCCATTCTGAAAGCACAATACCGGCGGCATGTTATTCCGTTCCGGTTGGATTGTCTCAAGCAAACCTGCCGTATCAAACCCTTTGATCGCCAGCACAGCCAGGTCAAACCGCCCGGTTTCGAATGCTTCACCCAATGATGTGACAATCACCGGCTGCGCCACAATCTTCTCACCATCCGGAAGCCCCAGTTTCAATCCGGTCTTTATCAGAGATTGCGCTACTTCAGGCCGTTCCAGAAAAACAACCTCTTCACCGGCCAGAGAAAGGCTGCCCCCGATATACGTACCAATGGCTCCCGCGCCAAATACCAGAATCCGCATGATCTATCCTTTTTCCCAGTTACGGGCTCCATTTAAAAATATCTTGCCATCCATGGGCTTTTTGCCGGATGGCTGAACCTCTTCAAGCAAAAGAGCGCCTTCGGCGCAGAACACCGCCGGATATCCTTTATGGATTAATTGATCCCCCGTTTTCCCTTTCAGATTTTCTATGGCACGCGCTTTGATCACTTTCAAAGGCTGGCCGTCCCAGGGGAAGAATGTGCCGGGCCACGGGTAGAAGGCACGCACCCGGTTAAACAGCTCGCGGGCCGGCTTTGAGAAATCCAGCAGCCCGTCTTCCTTCTTCAGCATTGACGCGTACGTGGCTCCCTCCCCCGGCTGGTTGACGGCTTTCGCCGTTCCATTCAGTATGGACGGAAGCGTATCCAGTAACAGATCGCCGCCGGCATCGGCCAGCTTGCCCGTAAGCGTCAGGGCGTCGTCGCTGTCTTCAATCGCGACCTCACAACATGAATACACCGCTCCCGTATCAATCCCCGCGTCCATTTTCATGATGCACACGCCGGTGACGGGGTCTCCATTCAAAATAGCCGCCTGTACCGGCGCGGCGCCTCGCCAGCGTGGCAGTAGGGAAGCATGCACATTGACGCACCCCAACGGGGGCAGGTCAAGCACATTCTGACGCAGTATCTGCCCGTACGCAGCCACCAGGATGATATCCGGCGCCCATTCCTTAAGTCTCTCATAATTCTCCGGCAGGCGAAGCCGCTCAGGCTGCATGATACGGCAGCCCAGTTCTTCTGCCAGAACCTTCACGGGCGGCGGTGTCAACTGTTTGCCGCGGCCGGCGGGTCTGTCAGGCTGGGTGACCACGCCATAAACAGAATATTTTGACGCGATTTTCGCCAGTATTACCCGGGCTAATTCCGGGGATCCCATAAAAACGATTCGTGGTGTCATTCGGTAGATTTTAACATTCATGTCATAAAATAGGCAAAATCAACCGGCCTAAGATTCAAATTTATATATAAAATTAGGTTAATCTTATTTTCGGGGAGAAAGAATGGAATCTGAGAATTATTGGCTGGCTGCCTGGAATAATTTCGGTGTTTTTAGCGGACGCGCCCGTCGCATGGAATACTGGTTATTCCAGTTGGAGGTTGCACTGGTTGGGCTTGCCGTTGGTGTACCTCTGGCGATTCTTTCAGAGACATTTGAAAGCAGGGAAATGCTGACGGATTCCAGTAGCATGTTGGGATTATTGATTCTGGGTGTTGCAGTCATCCTTTCAGTTCTGGTGGCTATTGTAAATCTTGGCGTCACCGTCAGACGGCTGCACGATACGGGCAGATCAGGCTGGTGGATTCTGATCCGGATTATTCCGTACATTGGTGGATTTATACTTTTCATATTTCTGGTCATGGATAGTCAGGCAGGTGAAAACCAATATGGACCCAATCCCAAAGGAAATGGGTTACGGAGTCAGATCGATTATTACCTGCATGGGTGAGTTTTTACAATTTTCAGTCTCACAGGATAGATAATTGCATAATCCGGATAATGAAGTAAAATTAAACCATCATTAATTCACATGAAGGAGATGCAAAGATGACTGATCAGGTTGTTATGCCCGGTGGCGAAGTCACCAGTGACGATAAATTATGGGGTCTGCTTTCCTACCTTTTCACCCCCATTATTCCCATCATTGTCCTTTTGATGGAAGATAAGAAAGCCCGTCCTTATATTAAATATTGCGCTGTCCAGGGTCTGGCCGTTGGAATTCTGATCGTTGTGATGGCTGCTCTCTCATTCACCATCATCACCGGTTGTATTGCTGCCATCCTTGGTATTTACGCCATCTACCTGGCTGTCAAGGCATACCAGGGTGAATGGACTGTTATTCCCGTGGTAACCGATTTCTGCAAAAAACAGGGTTGGCTTTAATCCTGAAGAGGCAAATTACAGCCCGGAAATTCCGGGCTGTTTTTATTTAATCGGTTCCAGGCGTGGTCCGGTGGCTGTATCCAGCACACGCCAACCGGCATCTTCTATTTGCTTCCGCAAAAGGTCCGCCTGTGCGAAGTCTCCGGCTTTCCGGGCGGCTTCACGCTGATCAAGAAACCCGGTAACAAGGTCAGGGGTCTGTTGCACAAGATAGTTTTCAAGATTCTTATTAATCTCTTCGAGTCGGGTTATAACTTCCGAGCGGATGCCATCAAATAAATTCGTTGATGTTCCAGAATATCCTGATGAAGCCAGTGAAACTGTTTGCCCGCTTCGGTATTCCTTATTTTCATTGCCGAAGAAAAGATGAACAATACCCTTCCCATACACCCGGGCACTAAGAGTATCCGGTTCGATCCACAGAGAAGTATGCTCATCAATGCCGATAATATCCGGGTTCCCTTTCAGCATCACCCTTAAATCAGCGAAACGGGCCTCCCCCATAAAACAATGGCTGGTATCCAGTTCGTCACCGCCCTGGGTGTTATTCCAGTGAGGGATTATGATCAAGTTCCGCCCATAATGACGGAAAAAATCCAAACCGGTTTGCCAGTGAAGGTCAATGCCGGCTTTGAAAATCTCATACACCGGCAGGGTTTGAGAACCAAAAGCGATCGAAGCCGCGCTGGCCAGAACCAGTGCTGAACCCGTCCGTTGTCTGGCCTGAATGATCTCATAAGCCAGGCTGCCTTCGAGTTGACGGGCCGAGTACGTCGGGCTGCCAGGCCCCAGAAAGATCACATCCGCGGAGTACAACGGCTCCAGTATGGATTCATTGTCCGGGCTGAATGGACCGCCCCTCTTCCTCGCCGGTATGATGTCAATGACCGGATGGTAGTTTTGCAGGCGTTTGGCCAGATAGTCACCCACCCGTCCGGCAACCCGGTTGGAATTTACTTCAAAACCAGCCGGTGTTTCTATAATGGCTATGCGCATTTTTTCGCCGTAACGGCGATACCGACTGGAATGGTTCGGGTATGCATGCCAACTTCTCAAATACAACACCGCCCGTGGAAGATGTCTCACCCGAACCAATCAGAATTACAGGGCCGTGAGTTACTTTAATATCAGTCATGCGATAATTGTACTTGCCTGAGCTTTCTTTGTACAATCTGGACGGTTCCCATTCTGTTTTTGTACAATGATATGGGAGGTGGATGTGAAAAAAATTCCTAAAGCAGGCTACCATTGGCAAGAGGTGGAATCAGAACTCATCGCTGCCCATGCAGCCCGATCAGCAGGAAACGAAGGCAAAGCCAGAGTTTGCGCCCGGCGGGCTGCCGGTAAGGCGTTTAATATTTCCGGGCTATCCTCCGGTCCGCCCCTCGCGGCTATCCGGCAATTTCTGGACTCGCACAATCCACCAGAGGATATTCAGGCCGCCTGCTCCCGCCTTTTACTCATTGTAAATGATGAGTACAGGCTGGCTGAGGGTATCGACTTAATCGCAGACGCTGAAATGGTCTTTCACTTTCTGGTTCATCATTCCCCACCGGCGAGATAAGAATGCGCTCGAGAATGAGGTAGAATAATTCCCATGGATGAGATGATTAAACTTTATGGAACCAGTTGGTGCGGCGGCACCCGCCGCGCAAGGCGTATTTTTGATGACAACAAAATCCCTTACCAATGGATCGACATTGATGAGGACAGGGACGCCCGTGATTTTGTCGAAAAGACAAACAACGGCTTCCGAAGTGTGCCAACCATTATTTTCCCCGATGGTTCGAAACTGGTAGAACCCGATGACGCGGTACTCGCCGAAAAACTCGGCGTACCAAAACCCCGTTCCTTTTTTTTCTAGACTACGCTTTGTCTGACCGGCCGAAAATCAAAGACAGAACAAACAGGATCAACCCTCCCGTAAACAGGGCAGCCGATAGAATAAGTATTGTTTTGAACTGTTTGCGGGTTTCCAGGGTGGTTTGAGACCCGGTGGTCAACCGCCTTTTGAGGGTTTGTACAAATTCCGGATTGGCCTGGCGGGGACTTAACAACTGCCCCAACTGGCCTTCAAAATCACTCAGATCATTCATTTGAATTCCCATCCCCTTTTCACTTAATAACTGATCGCGTCAGGGTAAGCCACGATGCCAATCGTTCCCGGGCCAAGAGAAGCGGCTACCGGCACTGCCATCTCTGAAACCACAACCTCCCTGCAGGTAAACCGTTCACGTGCCATGCTGACCAGTTCGAGGGATGCCGCGGCCGCGTTCGCGTGGACCACCGCCAGGTGAACCGGATTCTTTCCGATTTGTTTCTCCGTGATCTGTATAACCCGCGTTATGGCGCTGCCCCGGGTTTTCTCTGTTTCAACCGTTTCCAACAAACCGTCTTTTAGTACCACCACAGGTTTTACGTTCATGAACGCGCCGAAAATACCCTGTGACGTTGTCACTTTGCCGCTGGCACGGGCGAAATCCATTGTATCCAGTGTGAAAACCACAGACATCTGTTTTTGTATGGCATTCATCTGATTTGCCATAGCCTGAATGTTGTACCCGGTCATTTCCATGATCCGGGCTTCGCGGCACATAAAACCCATAGCGATCGAGGCAGCTTTTGAATCATACGGCGTCACGCTGATGTCGTTGCGGACCTCACGGGCAGCCTGCTCCACCAGAGCGAATAATCCGGATAATTTGCTGGAGGGATGAATGGAAAAAATCTTATCGCCTTTTTTTGCGATTGACCGGTAAAAATCAACAATTACACCTGCAGATGGCAGAGTGATCTTAGGGGTGGAACGGTTTTGTTCAATCAGTTGATAGAAGCGGGCGGGTGAAAAATCAACTCCGGTAATATGGTTCTGATTCCCTATCCGTACTGTCAAAGGCAGCACATGAATCTGGTACTTCTGAGCCCAACCCGGGGGTAATTCGGCAGTTCCGTCGGTTACGATGTGGATCATTCTTGCTCCAGGATTTTGTTGAGTTCCGCGCGCAATTCCAGCAATGTCCTGTGGTACAAACTCTTGATCGCCCCTTCACTCTTTGACATGATCACAGCGATCTCAGCATTGGAGAGTTGTTGGACAAACTTCAAAACGATCAACTGCTGACGTTCCGGTGACAGTTTCTTGATCACCAGGATCAGCCGTTCAACCTCCTGATTGTTGACCATCTCGCGTTCCGGATGGTCTCCCGGCATTACCAGGTCAGGCTGGTCGTCCAGCGCCACTTCCTGCCGGCGGCCGTTGTCACGGTGCCAATTAGCCACCAGATTGTGAGCGATCCGGTAAAGCCAGGCCGAAAATGGTATGCCTTTTTGGGTATATCGGGAGATGTGTCCGAGAGCGCGTTGGAAAACCCGAGCGGTCAGGTCTTCCGCGTCAGTAATATTGCCTGTACGGTAGTAAATATAACTGAAAATTCGATTTACATAAAGCTCATACAGGAAACTGAACGCGTCTCCATCACCCTGAATGGCACGATCCAGCGCGTTGTCTTCAGTCAAGTCAGCCATGAGAAGAAGGTCCTAAGGATTTGTTAAAAATATAACCCGGATATCTTTCCATGGTTGCATGTTTCTTACCGGATTTCAAGCGCTTTCTGTACAGCCCTGTATGCATTAACCATACCATGTCCGCTGGCCAAAGCCGGCTGCCCGGCTGCCGTCACACACTCAGGCACCAATCCGGTATACGGATCAGCCGTTTCGTTCAAAATCTCTCGGGTGGTATCAATATCTCCGATCAATTTTGGGTTGGCAGACCACATTAATGCCACCACGCCAACCACATGCGGGCCGGCCATGGATGTTCCGCCAGCCGAGTAGTACGAAGAATTTGGGTAGGATGAGACCACATCCACACCCGGCGCGATGATATCCGGTTTCACGCGGTGACTTCCATCCACATCCACCGGGCCGATACTGCTGAACCCGGCCAGATTTCCCTGAATATCCACCGCGCCAACGGTGTACACATCTTCATAGATCGCCAGCGGATCCTGCACGGTGGAACATCCGCCGTAGCCTGAATTGCCCGCGGATGCAACCACAAACACTCCTGCTGTGCGTAACGCGGATACAGCCGGTAAATAAGTACCCGGGTCGCAGCCTTCCACCACCGGGCAGCCCCATGAGTTGTTCAATACATGGGCTCCTTTTTCCGGTTTTCCTTCCGTGAAGGGATCCCCATTCTCCGGGAAGGGCGCCAGCATAAATTGCATACAATCCAGATAATACCCGGGATTTCCCAGATTGCGTGCCAGGTTGACACAACCGATCCACTGCGCTTTCGGGGCCACGCCCGTTGACTCACCGGCCATTGTGCCCATAGTATGGGTGCCATGGCCGCCTATATCCACCGGTGATGTTGACCCGTTCCACGGGTCAAACCAGTTGTAATCGTCAGAGCCGTCAAATTTTCCGCGGTATTGCGCGGCAATCTGGGGATGGTCTCCCTGAACACCGGAATCCGATTGACCGATGACAATTCCTTCACCGGTGACACCTAATTCATCACGCACACGGTCCGCGCCTATCGCCTGAAGTCCCCACGGGGTTTCGTCCAGGATATCCATTTCGCCCCGGGCAACCGGAATGGGATCTTTGAGCGGGCGCAGGATCGGGCTCTCAAGAACCCTGTCTACATCAGGCCGGGCGGACAATTCAGCCCGCAGGATCGGGTCAGCATCCAACTCAATAGCGTTGACCAGGT
>CAYQTY010000110.1:8429-10083 GCA_964420535.1 uncultured Leptolinea sp.
CCACATGGCGGCTGTCAAGCCAGGCGCGGATATCTTTCTGAGATTCTTCGGCATTTTTTACCAGTGTCGTGTAAACAGCTTTTCTACGTTCCACAGGATCCGTCAGGCTCTTCTCACTGGATAAATCAGCCTGTTTTTTTAAAATAACAAATACCTTTTCACCATAGAAACCGGGCCGGCCCTGGGTGAGCAACAAAGCGGCCAGACCGCCCCACACAAGGATGAACAGCCCGAACATCATAGCCACGCGGTTTATGCCGCCTGAGATATACCGTCTGCGAATGATCAGAACCACCATTACGAGCAACGAAAGAAGCAGCCCGATGCCGGCGGCTTGTGCGGCAACGCCAAACAATTCTCCATTGCCGCTAGAAATGATCAGGGAAAGCTCATCCGGATCGATCATCAGGATGGGCCACAAGAAACCCAGCGCGGCTAACGATCCGGCAGCCATTTTAGCAGGCAGGGAAGAATAACCGTCACGATCAATGACGAGAGCGGCGATGGCATAACCCAGGGGAAGCATTGAGACAAGTAAAAGCCAACCGTTGCCGTTCTGGTCAACAGCCGTGGTCAACATCAAAATGGATAGGGACAACACCCAACCGGCAGCACCGATCCCGTGTTTCGTTGGGTTGGAAGTTTCATCACCGGTTTTACCAGCCAGCATCGGTCCGGCCGCGATGACCAGTGCCGCGCCCAGACCGGCCGCAACCAGAAGTGCCAGGAGGCTATCGGTAATGGAGCCTAACGCGCCCCAGATCACCCAGGGTATACCCGGAACAGCCCCCACCGCCAGGCCGGTGAAAACCATCTCAGCCAGTCCATCGCCGCGTTCCGGGTTGTTGAGTGTGGATTTTTTCCGAAAAACCAGCATCGCAGCAATAAAAATGGTCAGCGCGGCAATCTGAAGCGCGGCTGTCAACTGCCAGTTTGTGATAAAAGGCCAATGTGATGGGGCCAGCAGCATCACCAAAATCGATATATTTCTGAGAGCCTGAATACGGGCGCGCCCTACCGGGTCTTTAATCAACCGCTCCGCAATGATCAATGTAATGAATAAAAGGAATCCAAATCCGAGGGTGATCATCCAGCGGATATTAGGGATTTTTATCGATCCTTCAAAGATAGCCTGAACCAGAGAAAAATTTACTGTCTGCAGGATCAATGCCGTGACAATGATAAAAAGGGAGAAAATGATCATCGCCGCTGTTCCTGAACACCCGGCGGAAGTTGACTGTTTGGGTTGATCTATCGTCGTGGATTCCATCAAAACCTCTTCAGAATGGATATAATTATGGGGCATTATAGCGCATCTCTATTCCGGATATACTTGGGAGGCTCCGTGATCTGGACAGAAGGCTATTCCTCAATTGACCAACACAGGGTGTACCATCAGGAATGGGCAGCGGATGAAAAACCGCAAGCCAGAGTGTTGCTGGTTCATGGTTTAGGAGAACATTCCGGAAGATACCAGCATGTGGGCGAATTCTTTACCCGGGTGGGTATCAACCTGACGGGTTTCGATCTGTTGGGGCATGGAAAGTCAGACGGTAAACGCGGTCACGCGGATAGCTATGATGATTTTTGCCGCGAGATAGATTTCTTCCTCTACGATCTAGTTTCCAGAGACCCCGCTGTACCTGTCTTTCTA
>CAYQTY010000111.1:0-9994 GCA_964420535.1 uncultured Leptolinea sp.
GCACCACCAACCGACATTGTCTGGGCGAACTGATCTTTGAAACGCACAAAGCTGCTTTTGAAACCAGGAGTATTAACATTAGACAGATTATCTGCCACGACATCCAGGTACTGTTGATTCAGGTACATGGAATTAATAGCTGTAAACATGGAACGTATCATTTTTACCCTCCGAGTGTTTTTCCCGGGCTTCCTCCAAGAGGGCCGGCCCGTGAAACTCAGTATTTATTGGTTATCGGCCGTTTTGGTTGAACCTTCGGCCTTATCCGCGAACACAACACTATCGATCTGAGTAAATACTCCCTGACCGCGTTGTTTCGCGTCCATGGTGGTGACAACCACCCGATCCTTGACATTCACAATGAATGCCAGGTCATCCATGAGGATGAGAGATTCTTTTCCACCGCGCGACTTGGCTTTTTCCACCGCGTCACTCAACCGCTGCAGCCCGTCTTCCGGAAGATTGATCGCCCGGTCATCCAACCGCTTTTGCGCGTGATTGGAAAACCGCAAACCCTCTACCTGAGCCAGGGTATCGGCAAAGCTGGAGGTTCCAGACGTGACACGGCTGGTGGATTGACTTCCGGATTGGGTTGTCTGTGAATTGACTGGATTTACCCGAATCGGATCCGACATACAGTCCTCCTACTCTTCCGTATTCTCTACACTGACAATACTGGAAAGAGGTACTGACTTGTCACCGACTTTCAGATTCACATCCGAACCATCCAGGAAGACGCCGCTAACCACACCCGACACCTTTTCTTTCTTATCATTGATATAGCTGACAGTCTTATCCATGAGTGATGAAGCTGAGACGAACTGGTTGGTTTGTGCAAGGGTGGAAATGGCTTTGCTGATCTTCTGCAGTTCAGTCAGGCTATTCATGGAAACCATCTGGTTTACCATTTCCGTGTCATTCATGGGTTCCAGCGGATTCTGGTTGGTCATCTGCGCCAGCAGAAGGCTCATAAACTGTTCGCTGGTATCAGCGGATGTTTTGCTGCTTTTTGACGTTGACGATGTGGAACTTGTGGTTCCCGGTGTGTATTGGTTATCTCCGACTTTTATCATGGTTTCCTCACTTAGATCCGGTAGTCCAATCCGGATGCTGAAACACGGGGCGCAACACTTGCCACTACCTCAGGTTCCTGATGGAGAGCCGGAATGGCTGACCGCCCGGATCCGGAATTTGACCGGTTCTGAGAAGCATTGGCTGATTGACCCTGCGCGTTCTGACTGTTCACTGACATGCCGCTGATCGAAATGCCGGCGTCTGCCAGTTGACGTTGAAGTTGATCCAGATGGGTTTCAAGCAATTTGCCTGTTGCCGGAACTTCGGTTGTCATCACGATCCGCATCCCATCTGAGTTGGAAACCAGCCTGAGATCGATCTTTCCCATATTTTCGGGTTGGATCTGGATCTTCATCGACTTGCCGTTTTCACGGGCCAGTTCAACAACCTCATGGCTGATCTTCTGGATCATGGGCAGCGGCTTGGAGTCCACCAGGTTCTCTGTTTTGGCAGTGGCGGAGGCATATACAGACGTCAGGGCTTTGGTAGTGTCAACTTCCGACATGTCTTCAGGCTGGGCCGCAATCTGAACCACTTTTACGGCTGCTTCCTGCGCGCTCAGGTTTTGAACGCCCGGAACCGCGGAAGTGGAGGTTGAGGCGGCAGGTTGTGATGCGGGTGCAGTGACAGGTTGAGCCTGATTATCCAGTTCTTGTGAAGCTTTATTGACTGCCGTCTGGAAATCTTTGACTTCAACTTTTGTCTGCGGCATTGCCTGTTTCAGCTCGTCCGGCAACGGCTGAGGTTCGGTATCCGGCAGTTGGATAACAGGTGTTTGCTGTTGTTGGGAAACCGGAGCGGCCATTCCCGCGGCAGTCTCAGCGGGCGTGGAGCTTTTTTCCACCAGTTCAACTGGCACATCCGGTTTTACGGCCATGGCAGTCTGCGCGGCCATAGCACCAGCTATAGCTTCCTGAACAGCATCTTCGGCGGATTTGGCTTCTGCTTTTTCATCCACAGCGACTGCTTCATCCGTCTTCGCTTCATTAACCGGCTTTTCATTCGAACTCTTAGATTCGGATGATTTCCGTTCCGCCTGTCTGGTTTCTTCTCTGGTGACTTTTTCCTGCCGTACATCATCGCGGGATTCATTTCTGTCAACAGTCCGCCGGGTGGCATCAGATGCATCCCTTGGCTGGCGGATAGATGAGTCATCCGTTGAACGTGCAGCCATCGACTCTACCGGCCGGGAAGAAAACTGTTCCGGGGAACGGTCTGGGGCCACTGCTTGAAGCAGTTGGTCAAATGTGCTGTCTCCATCCCGGTTATTCATCCGGGTTGTGACAGCGGGTGTTGGCGCTGCGCGCGCCAATGACGGTACATCAGCACTTATCATAGGCTTACCTCGCTATACTTTTCAAAAGATTGAGTTTTTTCGTAACGGCCGTGGTCAATGCAGAATACCGGATGCCGGTCTCGGTCATCTCCATTAACTCCTGGTCGATATCGACATTATTACCATCCACGCGTTCCGTTCCACCTGAACGGAGTTTGGCCTGGTATGGGCCTGAAGCATCTGAGCGGGAGAGTTGATGGCGTTCGTTGGTTGTTTTCATGCTCAGTTTGGGAGATCCATTCATGGATCGCTGGAGTTCGCTCTCAAAATTCATTTCCAGCGCGTGGTACCCCGGGGTGTCAACATTGGCCACATTCTGACTGATCACATTTCTGCGATACGACAGTCCATCAAGGGCATTGCTGGCATTATTCAGGGACGAATCACCGAAAACAGGGTCTGTCATGGTATTGATCCTTTCTAGCTTTTTCCGTACGTTGAAAGGACGCGGTTGACATAGAGTTGTGTTTCCTGATAGGGCGGTACGCCGCCATATTCCATCACGGCGCCAGCCCCGGCGTTATAAGCCGCCACTACATTGGTCAGGTTGCCGCCAAACTGATTCAATAATTCACGCAGTAATTTGACACCGCCATCGATATTCTGTTCAGGATCAAGCGGATTCTCGACACCCAGACTGGCAGCGGTGGCAGGCATTAGTTGCATCAATCCGAGGGCACCAGCCGAAGAGACAGCATTAGGATCGTACGCTGATTCGTTTTGAATGACCGCTTTCACGAGGTCAGTATCCACACCATATTTTTGGGAAGCCTGTTGAATGATCTCCTCGAAATTGCCGGACGCCGCTTTGCCTGAACCGGAACCGTATCCCTTTAATTCGGAAAGACCATGCGATGACAATCCCTTTTCAGATAGAGCTTTCTCCAGTAATTTGATCAATGCCTGGATCATCACCATCTGTACGTTGGAACCGAACCCGGACATACCGGAAATACCGGAACTAGAAGACATATCGAACATTGGGCACCCTTTCGCGCATTTTCTTCTCATTGGCTGAATGCGCCTGGCTGATATAAATATCATCCTGTTGTTGTTTTTCACGCATATTCATGCGGTCGGTGTAAACCTGCATTTCTTTCTGGCTCAGCTTTTCCATGGCAGCTTCGTCTTGCTTGGCCTGAACCAACGCCCTGCGGGCTTCT
The DNA here is from genome assembly GCA_964420535.1 of uncultured Leptolinea sp. GTDB lineage: Bacteria > Chloroflexota > Anaerolineae > Anaerolineales > Anaerolineaceae > Leptolinea. The sequence goes on from CAYQTY010000111.1 coordinate 3,574, forward strand.
TCCGCTTCCACTTTAAGGCGTTCAATTTCCTGCTGCTGCCTCTCCATTCCTTTTTGAATTCTCTTCAGGAATGTGCGTGACTGCAGGATTTTTTGCAGATCCAGGTTGCCATTTTGATAGGAACCAAGTTCCAGTAAAAGAGCGTCGCGCTCTTTCTCCAGGTCATGGAGCTGGTCAATCGCTTTTTGTAGTTGGTGTTGCAGCCTACCGTGTGCCACTTCGAGTGTTTCCACTTTACTGTGACGGTAATCCAGCACGTTTTGCAGAGAGAATTTAGGCGGCATGGTCTACTCCTATTTCTCCCCCGATACCTTCCAACCGGGATGTCGTTTCTGGAAACTCAGAAAACTCTTTGCCCTGTAACAGGAATGATTCGATGATCGGCATGGCTGTTATGGCCTCATCCACTTCGGGATCGCTGCCGGCTACATACGCGCCGATATTGATAAGATCGCGTGCCTTCTCATACGTTGCCAGCAGCCGGCGGGCTTTGGCTGCCCAACTCCGGTGCTCTTTGCTGGTGATGTGAGGCATAACCCTGGAAATACTGCCCAGCACATCAATAGCCGGATAATGATTACGGGTGGCCAGTTGACGGCTGAGAATGATGTGGCCGTCAAGAATGGAACGGACGGCATCGCAGATAGGTTCGTTGAAATCATCACCTTCCACCAACACAGTGAAATATCCGGTGATGGAGCCGCGCTGCCCTGTTCCGGCACGTTCCAGTAATTTCGGCAAGAGCGCAAACACGGATGGTGTATATCCACGGCTGGCAGGCGGTTCGCCAATAGCCAGACCTACCTCGCGTTGCGCCATGGCAAAGCGGGTGACGGAATCCATCAGGAAAGTCACATCCATACCCTGGTCGCGGAAATCTTCGGCAATGGTCATGGCCACATAAGCCGCCTTCAGGCGCATCAATGCCGGTTTGTCAGAGGTGGAAACCACCACCACAGAACGTTCCAGACCTTCTTTGCCCAGATCGCCCTCCACAAAATCGCGCACCTCACGGCCGCGTTCGCCGATCAGCGCGATGACAGAAACATCTGACCTAGAGCTGCGGGCAATGGAACCCATCAGGGTGCTCTTGCCCACACCGGAACCGGCGAAAATACCCATACGTTGACCCTTACCGCAGGTCAGGAAACCGTCAATAGCCCGCACTCCGGTTACCAACGGCTCGGTAATGATCTGGCGTTCCATGGGGTGCGGCGCCGAATTGTTGATCGGCCGGGTCTCAATTTCACCCAGAGGTCCGCCGCCGTCAATTGGTTCACCAAGTCCATCGAGAACACGTCCCAAAAGATGCCGTCCTACCGGAGCCTGCAATACCGTCTTTTGGGGGTAGATCGAACTGTCAGGTTGGATACCTTCCATATCTCCCAGCGGCATCAGCAGGGTTGTGCTGTTGCGAAAACCAACCACCTCGGAGAGAATTTTTTCACCGGTTCTGGCGCGGATCTCACATACTTCGCCGATCTGGCAATCAAGTCCAACGGCTTCAATCGTCAGGCCGATCACCTGCACCACACGGCCTGAAACGCGCAGCGTGGCGCAGTTATCCAGAGAACGTGCGAATGGTGACAGGTCAACCGGAGAGGCTTGCTTCATTCCTCTACCTCCAGGTTTGACTCAGCCGATTTGATGGATTTGTTGATCTGGTCGAATTGTTCTTCCACCCGGCCATCCAGAACCCCAAATTCGCCATCGATGAAACAACCACCACGGGAAATATTCTGGCTGGAAACGATCTGAATTTGCTGCCCGTTGAGGGTTAACTCTGATTCCTGCCACAAATTCACCAGTAGTTTGGCATCCTCTGGATTCAGGTAAACCCGCAGGTTTCCGAGCCGGCTGGCTTCATTGATCGCCCGGCTGACAATCTGGTCAAGCAATTCTGCCGGTAATTCAAAACCTCCGGAAAATAATTTTTTACCGATTGCCATCACCATCTCGATGATGCGTGATTGACTCTGCCTCATTACCTGTTCCTGCCAGAGCTGGGATTCCTGAAAAATCCGGGTAACCTGGTGGATCGTTTGTGACATTTCATTCCGGGCGGAGGTCATTCCTTCAGTGAACGCTTTTTGCTTGATGGCTTCGGCTTCCGTATTCGCCTGAGTCAGTATGACATTGGCGTTTCGTTCGGCTTCCGCAATGATCTCGTCGGCTTTGGCTTTGGCTTCATCAATCAGGTAGGAGTAATCTTCCACTTCCACCACAGCAGCTTCCGCTAATTCCGGCCTGGCATCGATAGACTTACCGGTTTCATTATTGAAATCAGCCACAACCCATGAACGAACCGGCATTTGCGGCTTTTCTTTTATGTTGCCTGTCATCTTTCCGGTTGACCAGGATAAATCAGCGGAAAACCCGCCTTTATGCATTGAATTTCTTTCTGCCTGGTGCTCTTCATGCACTGGCAAAGCCGGTTTTACCCGGGTGCCATCCGTGGAAAATTCAGCCAAACCGGAAACCTTGAATGGATTGACCGCTGTTACATCAGCGCCTTTGATCACCCTAGATGATGACGGCATCGCCCGAGCCTCCGCCTGATCCAACGATCACAATCTCACCGGCTTCTTCAAGAGCCCGCACCAGTTCAATGATCTTACGTTGAGAGGCATAGACATCTTTGGCCAATTGGGGACCGAGAATTTCGATTTCTTCTTTAAGACTGTCACGCGCGCGTTCAGAGAGGTTCCGGAACACAAGTTCTCGTAATTTCTCCGGAGCGCCTTTCAACGAGAGCGCCAGATCGTTCTTATTAACTTCCCGCAAAACACGCTGCATGGTGCGATCATCCATGGCAGCCAGATCGTCAAAGGTGAATAATGAAGCCCTGATCTCTTCCACCAGTTTGGGATCGGTGGGTTCCATGGCCTCAAAAATACGTTTCTGAACGTCGCGGTCCACCTGGTTCATCATTTTTACCAGGAAATTGACGCCGCCCGTAGCGCGAAAGTCGGCGGCTGAAAGCACTCCGGAGAGCTTCTGCTTTAAGTTGCGTTCCACCACCTGCACCACCTGCGGGGATACACGATCCATACGGGCCAGCCGCAGGGTGACTTCGATTTGCAGATCAGTCGGCAGGTTGGTGAGAATATCCGCCGCCAGTTTCGCTTCGAGGTATGAGAGCACCAGAGCGATGGTTTGCGGATGCTCATCTTGGAGCATCACCGCCACCTGGCCGGTATCGGCGTTTCGAAGCATTTCAAACGAGGATATCTGTTGGCGGGCGGATATGCGTTCCAGAATTTCTGCGCCGCGGCGCGGACCAACCGCCCGGGCAAGCAACTGCCGGGTGTATTCGGTGCCGCCGCCAACCAGGTCAACGCCGGAAATGCACAATGCGTAGGCTTCTTCGAGAGCCGTCTGCCGGGTATCGGTGGGAACAGAACCGCTTTCGCTGATGGTCAGCAGTAAGCGTTCCATTTCAGCCTCGCCAAGGTATTGAAGCACTCTGGACGAGGTTTCCACTCCCAGGGAAAGCAACAAAGCTGTTGCTTTCTCGAGCCCGGAGATCTGACCACCCGAAGCCAGTTGATCAGCCATTCTTCTTATCCTGGTTCAACCACATCTGGATCACATCTGCCACACTGGCAGGATTATCTTCAGCCAGGCGGGTGATAAGCGCCTGCATTTTTTGTTCTTCCGCCGTGGTGGTTTTGGTAGAAATCCGGGCAGTAGCTTCCTGCAGCAGGTTGCTGCTTTTAGCCGCTGCTGCCGAAAGTCCGGGAGCCGGCTGTTGTCCGGTAGTTGATGCAGCCAATTCCAATCCTCCTCCAGCCATGCCTGCTAATTCAGGAGCTGGTTTCAAAACAGGTTCCCAAACACTTACTGAGGCTACTTTCAGATTCTTCAGCAGACGGCTGATGTACCAGAACAAAGCAGCCAGCAGCAGCAACCCGAGAACAATTTCTGCCACCAATGTGATTATGCGTGTACGGTCTGCCACGGCAATTTCTTCTGTCTGCGCTTCTTTATATGTTTGATCAAACGCCAGTGATTGAACTGAAATCTGGTCGCCGCGTTGCTGGTCAATACCGGCAGCTGCCGCGATGGCTGTTTGCAAAGTTTGCAGTTGTTGTTGATCTTCAATACCATCCACCAGAACTGACAGGCTGATGTTGTCCACCATGCCGGGTTTGATGATCTGGCGGTTTTCAACCTGCGCCTCTTCGTAATTAATCGTCTCTTCTGCCCGTTCATACAGGGTAGGGGTTCCGGTGGTAGTGGTTGTTCCTGTAGCGGGGGCTGGCAGATTTGCCGTGGCTCCAGCCACGCCGCCTGTTCCCGTACTGTCAAGGGTGTAGCTTTCGGTAGTCTTTTGTGAACTGCGGATCGCGTTAGGCGTCGGCTGGAAGGTGGTTGTGGTGATCTCTTGATCACTCCAATCCAATCGAACAGAAGCCTGTACAACCGACTTGTTTGGGCCCAGTGCGGTATCAAGCAATGCTTTGACTTTCTTCTGCACATCGCCTGCCGCGGCCATTTCCGCCGCGCGGCGGCTGTCAACCTGTGAGATAGACCCGGATGAACCATCGCTGGTTCCGGAAGCCAGAACTACACCATTCGTATCAACCACGACTACATTTTCAGGGGTAAGCCCCTCAACCGCATTGGCGGTCATGTACGTGATAGCCCTGATCTGCCCGGCATCCAGTTGACGGCCTGGTTTTTCCTGAATGGTGATGGAGGCCGTGGTTGGAGCCTGATCAGAAGCCAGCAATGTTTTTTCGGGTGTTACGATGTGAACGCGAACCGCCTGGACTGTATCCAGGCTGCCAATGGTGCGTTCCAGTTCGCCTTCAATCGCCCGCTGGTAGGTGATGCGCTGCGTGAATTCTGTCATACCCAGGGAGCTTTTATCAAACAGTTCATAACCGGCGCTGCTCCCTTTGGGCAGCCCGGCATTCGCGATTTGAAGGCGGACGTCATAGAGCTTATCAGACTGAACCAGGATCGTTGTCCCTTCCAGCTTGTAGCTGACACCCATCGTTTTTAACTGTTCAACGATGGCGCCGGCGTCAGATTCATCAAGCCCGCTGTACGCCACGGCGTATGTTGGTTGGGTAGCCCATGTGATCATCACCGGGACCAATACTACAACCAGCACCGCTGCCGCGATCAAGATGACACGCTGGGTGGGTTTTTGTTTATCCCAGAAGTCGGTTGCCTGAGTGGTGATTTTTGAAAGCATAGAATAATTCCTTGTTCAAAGAAAAAGAAGATTACACACTCATCCGGGAGATTTCTTTATAGGCATCAACCAGTTTGTCCCGGATGCCAATGGCAATTTTGAAACTAATATCCGCCTGGTCGGCGGCGATCATCACCTGATGAATATCCACATCTTCACCGGCAGCCAGCTTGGACATCAAGTCGTCACTGGTTAGCTGGGTTTCGTTCAGGCTCTGAAGCAGACTATCGAAAGATTTACCAACTTCTTTGATCGTGTCCTGCCGGTTTACTCTGGCAGATGACGTAACCTGTGAGGCTAATGTTGAATTAATTCCTTGAATGTTCATGGAGATCTCTCCGATAATCACAAAATTTCAGGATGGCTACCGGCCGATTTCAATGGCACGGTTTGCCATTGACTTGGCCGCGTCAACCATAGAGAGGTTGGCTTCGTAGGAGCGGGTGGCGGATAACATATTGGTCATTTCAACCACCAGGTCGACATTCGGGTACGTGACGTACCCGTTTTCATCCGCGTTGGCATTGGTGGGCTCGTATACAGTGGTACCCGGGGTTTCATCCGTTTTGATTTCAGCAACCTTCACACCCTGCAGATTTAATGCTTTCTCGCCGATGCTCCGGTTGGTCAACATCAGGTTTGCCAAAAAAGGAACCCGGTTGTTAGCCTGTAGAACCACTTCCTTACGCTGGTAGGCTTCTCCGGTTTCAGTTTTTGTGGTTTCAGCATTGGCCACATTGTTAGAGATCGTATCCAGGCGCAGGCGCTGCGCGAAAAGCGCTGTCGAACTGATCCGCAAACTGGTCCAAAAACTCATAATGATTCTCCGATAATCGTTAAATAGCACGGGCAACCCGTTTATTCGCTCTGAGAATAGGTTAACATACGGCCGGTTTAGGGGCAGTAAAAACAAAATGAATGAGCTGTAAAATTTGCGTGAATTACGGTTAAGAATCGGAAATCCCGCCAGTTTGCCCCCACTGACGGTTTTCCAGAGCGAATAGATTGGTTTACTTCAGTTGCAGTGTGATTATCAGGCTGTGCGAGCAGCCAGTGATACGCCTATCTGAGCCTGTGTGCGGCGGGGAGCATTCATGTCGTTTTCGATGGTGACCCATGCCTCACGTAATTCAATCAGTGTCGATTTTGCCTGAGCGAATTCCTGTTTACGAATACAATCGAGGCACCAGTTATAGAGGGATAGAAGGTTTATGG
>CAYQTY010000112.1:0-7844 GCA_964420535.1 uncultured Leptolinea sp.
TGAATTTGGTATTTAGATAGTTTAAGTAGGGAGCGGGATCAATTTTTGATCCGGTAACTTTCTGGACGAGTTCCTGGGTTTCGAATTTTGCGCCATGCACATGGATGTTGCGGCGAAGCCAATCCAGTAAATTGCGGAATTGACCGCGGGCAATCTGGTCATCCAGATCAGGAATATCTTTCTTGATCATTTCCCACAGTTGCGCGGAAATCACATTACCCAGCGCATATGTAGGGAAGTAACCGATCAAGCCGCCGGCCCAGTGGATGTCCTGAAGAACGCCATGTGCGTCATCCCTGGGGGTGACCCCAAGGTATTCCTGCATACGGTTTCGCCATATTTCAGGCAGATGACGTACTTCCACTTTGCGTTCGAGAAGGGCAATTTCGATTTCCAAACGCAGCATAACATGCAGGTTGTATGTGGCTTCATCCGATTCAGTGCGAATCAGAGATGGTTCCACCCGGTTGATCCCTTTGTAGAACATTTCCATGGAAACATTACCCAATTGCGATGGGAAAAGCTGCTGCAATTTGGGGTAGTAAAAGGACCAGAAGCTTCTGGACCGGCCTACCAGGTTTTCCCACATGCGCGACTGCGATTCGTGCACTGCCATAGATGCCCCGGTGGCAAGCGGAGTGCGCAATAATGATGGGCTGAAGCCCTGTTCATACAGCGCGTGACCGCCTTCATGGATGGTACTGAATAAGGCCGAGCCCAGGTTATCGGGGATCACGCGGGTGGTGATACGCACATCACCCATGCCGAACGTCGTGGTGAACGGGTGGGCGGAGTTATCCTGGCGGCCGCGGTTCCAGTCAAACCCCATATTGGAGATCACATCAACGCCAAAATCCCATTGGGAATTCTCAGGGAAGAATTGACGGAGAAAAGCCGATTCAACCTGAGGGCGTGGTTTCAATTCATGGATCAATTCGACCTGTTGCTTTCGCAGCACGTCAAAGATTTGTTGAACATCCGCTGTTTTCAAACCAGGTTCGAATTCATCCAACATGGGATCATAGATATGGTCATACGGCTGGAAGAAAGAAGCATATTCGCGGCGGAGCTCCATAATGCGTTCGAGAAACGGCTGGAAACGGGCAAAATCGGATGTCCCTTTGGCTTCTTCCCATTTTTCCTGCCCGATGGAGGTGGCTTCGGCAAATCCGGCTACCCAGTCAGCCGGGATGCGGATCCTGCGGTTGACCTCCCGGCGGGTCACCTTAACCAGCCGGGCTTCATCAGAATCCGGGTCCAGGCCGGCAAGTTGATTTTCGCAATCCGTCAGGCATTTCTGCAGTTCATCTGACGTAATCTTCAGGTGCATGATCCGCGAGATCGTGGCCATGGCCGCGCCGCGTTCTTCCCCGCCGCCAGGGGGCATATAGGTTTGTTGATCCCATCCCAAAACGGAAAGCGCTCCGTTCAGATCGTACACTTCACCCAGCAGGGTTTTTAACTGGTTGAATGATGTGCTTTCCATAGGACTTACGCCACTCGCCAGCGAAGAGTCTCCCCATTGAGAGCGGCAAGGACCTCGGTGGCAATATCTCCGGCGGCACGGATTTGTGCTTCGACGGTTTGGGCGCCAATATGAGGGGTGGCTACAACACGGGGATGGGAGGCCAGGGCGCTTTCACCCGGGGGTTCCGCGGCGAATACATCAAGACCGGCAGCCGCAACCTTGCCTGAATTAAGAGCATCCAGTAGGGCGGCTTCGTCTACCACACCGCCGCGCGCCGCGCAGATCAGGCGAACACCGTCTTTCATTTTACCGAAAGCCGCTGCGTTGATGATGCCACGGGTATCATTGGTCAATGGTGTATGCAGGGTAATGAAATCGGATTGCGCGAACAACTCATCCAGCATCACCGGTTCGCCTCCGCGGGTTGTAATTTCAGCCGCACTCAATTGCGGGTCAAAGGCAATGATCTTCATCCCCATGGCTGCCGCGCGCTGGGCTGTGGCGGCGCCGATGCGGCCAAAACCGATGACGCCAAGCGTTTTCCCGTTTAGTTCAATACCTTCCAGCTCTTTCTTCAGCCATTTAGTATTTTTCATACCGGCATCCGCCCGGGGAATTTCGCGGGCAACCGCGAACATCAGGCCGATAGCCAGTTCAGCTACTGCCAGCGTGGTCGCGATGGGGGAATTGACCACAGTCACGTTGTGGCTTTTCGCGGCAGCGAGGTCAATGTTATCCACTCCAACACCCGCGCGGCCGACTACTTTCAAATTGGGGGCTGCGTCAAACACAGCCGGATTGACCTTTGTCCGGCCGCGAACGATTATGGCATCATAATCCCCTGCCACTTTAAGCAATTCTTCTGCGGTGATCCCCGGTTGATCGGTAACCTGAGCTTTCGCGCGCAAAATTTCTTTCCCATTCTCTTCCAAACCATCTGTAAGCAATACTTTCCAGGTCATGGACGATCCTCCTCGCGAAACGTATGAAAATGATTTAATACTGCAATTCTACTCCATCTCCATGCCATACAACCCGACTCGGAGTACAATCAGCGACATGTCAGACAGGGATATTAATCCACGCATGTTGTTATCAGAACCGATGATCCGCTGCAAATTGCATGAATGCCAGGCTGCCTGCTGCCTGTATGGTGTATGGGTTGACAGCCTTGAAGCAGAGAAATTGCTTCAAAACGTTGACCTGATAAAGGCTGAATTACTGGAAGACCGGCAGGATCCTGCCGGATGGTTTGACGGGCGGGAGGATACAGATGAATTCGCTCCATCCGGCCGGGTTATTCACAGCAGGGTGGTGGATTCACCGAAGCATTATGGAGGCATTGCCTGTGTCTTCTTGCGTGACGACCATAAATGCGCCATTCAAACCGCCGCTGTAAAAGCCGGGATGGAACCCTGGGCATTAAAACCGTTCTATTGCATATTGCATCCGTTAGATCTGGATGAAAAAGGCCGGGTCACACTCGATGATACCGGCCTTTTATTGGATGAGCCCGGGTCTTGCCTTCGTCCGTCTCCAGTTCCCGTCCCATTGTTGGTGACGTTCGAACCGGAGTTGCGGTACTTTCTGGGTGACCCGAAGTATGAAGAACTACTCGTGACGCAAGGCCTCAACCGGTTGTAAGCTGGCAGCCCGGTTGGCCGGATAGATGCCGAAAAAGAGGCCGACGGCTGTAGAGAACAGAGTGGCCAGCAGGATGGCGTTCATTCCGACTTCAGGTATGAATTCGGTGCCGGTTGCAGCAGCGACTTTGCCGACAATGAAGGCAATCAACCAGCCCAACACAATGCCGATTAAGCCTCCAAAAAGGCTTAATAAAGCGGATTCAACCAGAAATTGAATAAGAATGTCACTCTTTTTCGCGCCAAGTGCTTTACGCAGACCGATTTCCCTTGTGCGTTCCGTGACTGAAACCAGCATGATATTCATGATGCCGATACCGCCAACCAGCAGCGAGATCGCCGCGATTCCACCCAGGAAAACCGTCAATACATTGGTGATGGAACTGACCATGGAAACGGCGGATTGCTGGGAAATAACCTGAAAGTCATCAGAACCAACCGGTGACCGGTGGCGCGTGCGCAAAATATTCGAAATATCTTCTGTCGCTTTTTCAACTGTCTCCGCGGAGGCAGCCTGTACAACCACCATGTCAACCGCGCTGCTATTCCGGCGAATTAATCGTGACTGTGCCGTACTGAAAGGGATCATCACCAGGTCATCCTGGCTGCCTCCCATGCCGCCGCCTTTGGGTTTAAGAACACCGACGATCCGGAATGGCTGACCCTGGATGCGGATCGTTTCTCCTACGAGGCCTTCCCGCCGTTCAAATAGCTTGTCGGCCACATCCACACCCACCACAGCCACCGATGCCTGCCCGAGAATATGTTCTTCGGTTAATCCAGTACCTTCCTGGATTTCGTAGTTGCTGACCTTGATGTAATTAGGAGTTACGCCATCAATGGACGTACTCTTCTTTTCAGAGCCATACGTAACCTGAAGACGGGTGGATAGCACCGGTTCGGCCACTAAAACATCTGGGGCCAGTTCGCTATCCACCATGGCTTTCGCGTCCATTTCCGTCAATGGTTTTATATTGCGGTTTTCATTTCTTGAGTTGCCGCTGACGACAAAGATCAGGTTGGTTCCCAGGTCACTGATCGTACCCGTGATATATGATTGAGCACCTTCACCAATTGCCAGCATGGCGATAACGGCAGCCACACCGATCACAATACCCAGGATTGTAAGTCCAGAACGTAGTTTATTGGCGCTGAGGGTTTCCAGCGCCTCGAGTAAAGCTTCGAAAATGTTCATTGATTCTCCACGATCAAACCATCTTTTACCCGGATGATCCGCTGGGTTTGGTCGCCAACAGCGGGATCGTGGGTAACAATAATGACTGTGGCGCCTTTTTCCCGGTTTAAATTGAGGAGAAGCTCCATGATTTCTTTACCGGATTTTGAATCCAGGTTTCCGGTGGGCTCGTCGGCCATGATGATTGCCGGATCGTTTACCAGAGCTCGGGCAATAGCAACACGCTGCTGTTGCCCGCCTGAAAGTTCATATGGTTTATGGTGAATACGGTGACCAAGGCCGACTGTTTCCAGCGCGGCACGGGCTTTATCTGTGCGTCCGGCTTTGTAACCGGCGTACCTCAGGGGCAATTCTACATTGGCAATGGCCGTTGCCCTGGAAAGAAGATTGAAACTCTGAAAAATAAAACCGACTTTTCGGTTGCGGATGTCTGCGAGCTGATCATCGGTCAATTCCGATACTCTTTCGCCGTCGAGGAAGTAGTCACCTCCTGTCGGGCGGTCAAGACAGCCTAAAATATTCATCAGAGTGGATTTCCCGGAGCCTGAAGGTCCCATAATGGCAACCATTTCTCCGCGATTAATTGTGATCGAGACGCCATTCAACGCGCGAACTTCAACCTCACCCATTTGATATATCTTGGTGACCTCATTGGTGTAAATTACGTGATCTGTCATTTTCTTGCCTGTTTCAGGGATTATTCCCCTCCGGGGCCAAACATATTCATGGTTGGCGGATTCAAAACGATCAAGTCGCCTTCTTTCAGATCACCAGAGAGGAACTCGCTGGATGTATCTGAACTGGCGCCGATCGAAATATCAACCGGAGTAGGAACTCCGTTTGTTAATACGTAGACAATACGCTCGCCTTCTTTCAGGCGTACAGCGCGGTTGGGGATCAGCAGAATATCATCCAGTTGATTGACAACGATATTAACTGCGGAGGTCATCCCGGGTTTGACATTTTCATCACCGTCGGTAATTTCGACAGTAACCGTGAAGTTCACCACACCCTGAACCGATGTTCCTACCGCGCCAACCTCGGTTACGATACCGTTATAGGTCTTGTCCGGGATGGCATCGAACGTCAGGGTGACATCCTGCCCGATCTTAACCCGGTTGATATCCACTTCGGTGACATCAATATCGGCATAAAGATGGGAGAGATCATCAATCCGGAATCCGGTTGTAGTCATGGAAACCTGATCGCCCACTTTTGATCTAACATCCGTCACTGTACCGGCGAAGGGGGCTTCAACGTAGGCTGATTTCAACGTGGCTTCGATGGCGGCTACGCGGGCTTTGGCGGCGGCGATATCTTCCGGGTCAGCGCCGGCTTTCAGGCGGTCGTATTCGCGCTGAGCATCTTTGACTTTGGATTCAGCCAACGCGAGATTGGCGTCAATCTCGGCCTGTTCCAATTCATCCGGATAGCTCTTGGCGTAGTTATAGTTGGCAAGAGCGGTGTCACGTTTTTTCAACGCGGCGGTATATTTCGCTGTAGCCGCGGCACGCACCGGGTCGTCTTCCGCTTTCCAGCGGGTGCCATCATAATCTGCCTGCACATCTTCCAGTTCTTCTTTGGCGAGAATGTAATTCGCATAGGCGGCATCAATTACACTCTGATCAGCTTTTGTGAACTTTTTGCTGTCTTTTTTATCACGGGCATCATCCAGATTTTTCTGCGCCACGGCCAGAGCCTGTTCGGCTTGAGAGGTGGACAGACTGGATTTTTCCAGATTTTCCAGATTGCGTTTCGCCGTCACCAGATCCGCCTGAGCCAAAATGATCTGCTGTGAAAGCGATGTTTGCGAAAGGGAAGCCAAACGCTCATCTTTGGTAACGGAGTCACCCACTTCCACATCAATTACTTCAACCGTTCCACTGGTTTCCCAATTTAATATGGCCGTTTGCCTGGCACGGATGGTGCCGGTAGCCCCGACTGTAGCGGTCAATGAACCGCGTGAAAGGGGGGCAGTTTGGTACGGTGAGTTGGCCGCGGCTTGTCCCGCTGTCAGCATCGGAAGCAAAAACACAACAACAGCCGCGATCACCAGAACCACTACGATGGGAATCCATACCTTCTTTTTTGCGAAGATTTTCTTAAACATTACTCCTCCTTAACGTCCCGGATTGACTTCTACCAGTGCCGCCTTAACAACCGTCCTGTATTGATATGTGCCGCTGGTTTCATCAAAACCCTGACAGGTGATGAGAGTCAACCAGCTTTTATCCTCATGGCGGAAAGCGCTGCGGTCATCCGGTAACACGCGTTCGACAGAGCGAACACGGTATGTATATGTGTTTCCCCAGGCATTCACTTGAATGGGGTCATCAAACTTTAACAGGGCCAAATTGGCAAATGGACCTGGTTTACCATTGGGTAAAGAAACATGAGCTGTTAAAACAGAATTTCCTTCATAGGTTGGAAAAGCGGTTCCCTGCAGATAACCTACCTGATTCCACAACCAGGTAAGATCCCATCCCTTATTCTTAGGCAGAACTCCTACGATCTCTGAATCAAGGGATAATGATGGGATGATCAATTGCAGACTGTTCAGGTCTTTATATTGTTCATCTTTGGGCTGCTCCTTGATGGCAGTCACACGGTTCGGGGCAAACCCGGTGGATGGCATCCAGAAACTACCTTCCACTTTCCATAATTCCTGCCCGGTTTTTCCGTCATCACCGCTGAAATACAGGGTACGGTCAATAGCCGCGAAGCTGTGGGAATGCGATGTCTGCCACCCGCTGTAAAGGTCAGACATACGCACCGTTGTGTAATCTTCATACGGCGGTTCGCTCATATAGAGTTCATGCCCGTACGTGCCGTCGTCGGCTGTAAAGAAGAGTGTGGAACCGGTTGGTGTGAGGAATCGTGGATCTGAGGCGCTTTTTCCTTTATAGATATCCGCCACCTGGGTGATATGGTCTTCGTCATAGGGTGGAACGGTCTTCCAAAGCTCTATTCCTGAATTCCCATCGTTTGCCGTGAAAAACAATGTTGTTCCTACAGGGGTTAGATTTCGGGGATTGGAACCTGCAATCCCGTCGACCAGATCCTTTATGATGAACGTGGATGTGGGCTCATAGGGCGGTTTTGAGACATACAATTCTGTGCCACTTAGACCGATGTTGCCGGCAAAAAATACATATGAACCGATGTGGGTTATCCAGTCCGGCTTGGTGTCATTGATGGGATAGATCAGCAGGGTGGAAGGTTCGTCTCCTTTAATATCCGTCACCCGAACAGCTGTACTGTAAGGGGCTTCGAGTTTGTACAACTCGTTTCCCGATTCGCCGTCGTTGCCAGAGAAGAATATGATGTTGTCCACCAGGGTCAGATCGTAGATCTCCGCGTCACCATTTCTGGCGATGTTGGTGGATTTGATCGCTGTCCCCGGGTTGTAAGGCGGATCACTGCGCCAGATCTCAGTGCTGGACGAATCGCCGGCAATATAGAAAAGCATCCAGCCGATACGTAAAAATTCGCGTGGATTAGACCCATGCGGGCCTTTCCAGATATCGGCCACCAGGTC
>CAYQTY010000112.1:7854-9928 GCA_964420535.1 uncultured Leptolinea sp.
GCGTTCCCGATAGGGGTAAGCTCCCGGGGGGTTGAGTCACCGCCTTCGTTGAGGTCAGCCACCCGATGGGTGGAATAGCTGTCATATGGCGGTTCAGAGACCCACAATTCAACACCGGCAGAATCACGAGCGCTAAAGAACACCAGATTCCCGAAGGCGGTTATCTGTTCCGGGTCTGAGCTTTCATAACCAGGTTGAATATCTTTGACCAGTTCAGCTTTTTGGTATGGTGGGTTCAATTTCCAGAGTTCACGTCCAACGTTGCCATCTGTCGCGCTGAAAAATAGTGTTTCGCCGACAAATGTAAGATTTTCAGGAGCTGAACTGCTGGTACCGGCCCGCAGGTCTTCCACCCGGGTAGGGGGTGTGTCGCTGTCTTTTACCTGCATGATAGCGGCGTTAGCCCGGGGAGCCGGCGAACTGGCAGCTATAAAGGAAGCGATCAAGAAGCCAGCCGTCAGCCGTAAACACTTATTTCCAGTTACTATTGTTGTTATTCGCATTATTTACCTGACGCCGAATTGGGGATTAATCCCGGATTGGTTACGATAAGGTCACCTTCATGCAGATTGGTTGACCGAATTTCCACATGGCCATCAGAAACCAGACCAATTTCAACCGGAACGGCAGTTAAGTTGTTGCCGTCCAAAATATAAACAGATTTTTGCGATTTAACGGTTATGATCGCGCTTGTGGGTACTGTTAAAACATCATCCACTTTTTCCGCATCTATAGAGACGCCCGCCGTCATGCCGGGTTTCAGCGCGTGATCAAAATGGTCAACCTCGCATGTTACGGTGAAATAAATGACATTATTTACATCTGACCCGACTGTACTGATCTCGGTGATTGTTCCGCGATATTCTTTTTCTGGAATCGCGTCAAATGTGAAAGTGACATTTTGCCCAAGCTGAATCCGGTTGATATCCACCTCTGAGATGGAAATATCAAGATACAGTTTTGACATGTCCACCAGAACCAGAGCCTGCTGTAGGTTTTTCACAAGATCACCCGGCAATAACTTGAGTCCGGTGATTTGACCGTCAATAGGGGCAACAATTTTTGTGCGAGCTATTTGAGCGTTTATAGCGTCCAGATTGGTTTTAGCTGAGAGCACATCATCCGGATCCGGGTTGTCTTTTACTTTTTCCCAATTGCGTTTTGCGTCTGCCAGTGTGGCTTCAGCCACTTTCAGATTGGCTTCGGCAATGCGCACATCTTCGGGCAAGGGTTTGCTTTGAGCCCATTGATAATTCCACACAGCCCAGTCATAATTCTTCTTTGCCATCGATAGTTGCGCTGCCACCTGTGCTCGGGTCAAATCGTCTTCCGGTTTATCCTGCAGAAATGCGTAAAAGTTTTTTACCGTTTCAAGATTGGATTTAGCCTGAAGATACACCGCTTCGGCATCCGCCAGATTGGTATCAGATGTGTTTCGCTTATCTTTTAGCTCCCTCTCATCTTTGGCGGTCTTAAATTCAATTTCCGCTTTGGCCAGATCTTCTTTGGCCTGGTTCCGTTTTACACTAGAGATGTTCAGGTTATCCACATCCCGCTGGGCGGCGGGCAAATCCTGCAAAGCCTGTAAAATTTCGCTGGGATATGAATCCGGGTCCAGTTCCATTAAAACATCACCAGCTTTGACCATGTCGCCATTTTTGACATATACTTTGCCAATTGTCCCTGAAGCCGTCCAGGAAAGTGTTGCCATTTGATTGGCTCTGGCTTTGCCGGTTGACCCAACTTTTGAAACTACTGTTCCCCGGGTGAGGGGAGCTGTTTCAATCCCTTTTGGCAATGATGGCGATGTAATTGTCTCGTAATTTAGAAGTAAATAGATCCCGCCAGCAATAAGCAGCAAGATTGGTAAACCGATTATGATTATCTTCCGAATATTCAATTTCACTGATCAATGCCCCACGGAATAGCACCAATTCCGCCTTTTTAGATATTTTGTGTCTTCTTTGTAAAAGGTTCAAACTATTATAATCATATCCAAATTGAGGTTTGAGTGTTGAAGAAGGACTTACAAAACTTTTACAATCGTTCTAATCTCTCTGTACTTATTAAAGAT
>CAYQTY010000113.1:0-6995 GCA_964420535.1 uncultured Leptolinea sp.
AAGTGGCAGCCGGAAGCGTGCATTACAGTGTTTTATTCCTGATCGGAATCATTCTCTTTGTCATCGCTCTTGTTGTGAATGTCGTCGCTTTCTCGTTAACCGCGCGGAAGGCCACACGCAGTGAAAGGCTGCTCTCGTAGGTGGGATTTTGAATAATCATCTGATCCCTCCCAAAAGAATGGAAAAGCTGGGATTCGGCTTTCTAACGTTGCTGAGTCTGGTCACTGTTCTGCCGATCATCGCCATTGTGATCTATATATTAGTGCAGGGCAGTCCGGCGATTTCATGGGAATTCATGACCGCGATGCCATCCAACGGCATGAAAGCCGGCGGTCTGTGGCCGGCGATCATCGGCACGCTGTATCTGACCCTGGGAACCGCGGTTTTCGCCGTTCCGCTGGGGATCGCGGCGGCTATCTACATCGCGGAATACGCCCCCAACAACGAATGGACCCGCCTGATCCGCATCGCTATCATCAACCTGGCAGGCATTCCTTCTGTTGTCTACGGACTTTTCGGACTGGGCCTGTTTGTGGTGTTCATGAAGTTCGGCACCAGTATTCTGGCCGCCTCGTTGACCCTCTCGATCATGACCCTCCCGGTGATCATCAGCACCACGGAAGAAGCGCTGCGGTCGGTACCCACATCATTCCGGGTGGTCAGCATATCTCTGGGAGCCACACGATGGCAAACGATCAGGCGGGTTGTTCTGCCTGAAGCACTGCCGGGTATCATCACCGGCGTCATTCTGGGTTTGGAACGTGCGGCAGGTGAAACTGCGCCCATCCTGTTCACCGGCGCCGCGTTTTTCCTCCCACAGTTGCCGCAATCCATGTTTGACGCCACCATGGCGTTGCCATACCATCTGTTCGTCATATCCACACAGGTTCCGGGTATGCCCATCCGCATTCAATATGGAACCGTGCTGGTTCTATTGATGTTCGTCCTCATCATGAACATCGCGGCAACGGTCGTCCGCTCACGGGCGCGTGCCCGCAGGCAATGGTGAACCATGGATAAGATCGTTATTGAGAATCTTACATTGACGTATTCCGACGGCACGGAAAGCCTGAAGAATGTGTCATTAAATATCAAAGCGAATACCATTACGGTGTTGTTTGGGCCAGCCGGCGGTGGAAAATCGTCACTCCTGCGCGTCTTGAACCGCCTGAATGACCTGGCTGATGTGACCACGCTCGAAGGATCCGTCCACATCAATGGCGAGAACATACTGGATCCTGCCATTGACGTCAACGCGCTGCGGCGGCGCGTGGGTATGGTTTTTTCGCGGCCGGTCTCCCTCCCGTTAAGCATTTATGAAAATGTGGCTTACGGGCTGGTAATGGCCGGCATGAGAAACCGCAAAAAACTGGATGAAGCGGTGGAGCAGGCTTTGCGGCAGGCTGTATTGTGGGATGAGGTCAAAGACCGCCTGAACGACCCCGGAGTCGCTCTTTCCGGCGGGCAGCAGCAGCGCATGGGGATCGCGCGTGTGCTGGCACTACATCCTGAGATCATTTTGCTTGACGAACCCACATCTGCTCTCGATCCGCTGGCAACAGCCAAAATTGAAGAGATGCTGCGGGAACTTAAAGAAAAATATACCATCGTGATCGCGCCGCATAATACCCAGCAATCCGCGCGCATCAGCGATATGGCCGCGTTCTTCCTGCAGGGTGAGTTGATTGAATACGCGTCCGGCGATATTATGTTCACCAATCCTAAAGACCAACGCTCCCAGGACTATATTACCGGGCGTTTCGGGTAAAAAAACATCCGGCAAGCCGGATGTTTTATGTCGTTATTTCGAAAGTAGAACCCTCTTTTGGCTGGATGTAGCCGGATTTTTGTGGTCCTGCCGCCTTGAATTCGGTTCCGGATGTAGCCGGCGGGTCGCCGCTCTCCATGATGTCTTTAAAAGATGGCGCATCCGCCTTTACATCGGGGCGCGGTTTGGCGGCCTGGTTTGCCAATAATAGTAGCCGCCGGGTTTTAACAAGCGATTGAATTTGATCTGTACCGATATTCATTACAG
The DNA here is from genome assembly GCA_964420535.1 of uncultured Leptolinea sp. Taxonomy (GTDB): domain Bacteria; phylum Chloroflexota; class Anaerolineae; order Anaerolineales; family Anaerolineaceae; genus Leptolinea. Next base: position 2,036 of record CAYQTY010000113.1, read on the forward strand.
GCCTCCCCGCCAGAAGGCACTCGCCTTATTCTCTTTATCGGCACATCACGAGAGAACTCGCGTTAATTCTCCGTAAAGATTCTCGGATTTGACAAACCTGTTCGCGTGTCATACACTTGAAACGTTTCGGGGTATCCGCATTTGGATTTAGGGAAGCTGGTGATCTGTAAATGAGAGTCCAGCACTGTGCCGCAACTGTGACCGGCTTAACCGCCGCAAGTCAGGATACCTGCCCCGGAATGATCCGCTCTTTCTTTCCGGACCAGAAAGATGAAGCATATTGACAATATTGCACCTACCGTCCGGTTCTCCGGGCGGTTTTTATTTACCCCGAAAGGATTTATATACACAGCATGTTAAGCATCCCGGCCATCCCTTCAATTGACTCATCCATTGCTGAAAAAGCCCGTTTACGGCAGAATAACCTTACCAAACCTATCGGCAGCCTTGGCTGCCTTGAGCAACTTTCTGTGCAGATAGCGGCCATTCAGCACACATTGCAGCCGGATGTCTCGCGTAAGGTAGTGGTGGTAATGGCGGGAGACCACGGCGTGACCCGCGAAGGCGTTTCTGCCTACCCGGCGGATGTGACTCCTCAGATGGTGCATAATTTCCTGCAGGGTGGCGCGGCCATCAATGTTTTATCCCGGCAGGCTGGCGCGCGCGTGTGTGTGGTGGATATGGGAGTGTCCGCCGATTTTCCAGCGGGTTGTGGGGTGATTGACTGCAAGGTCGCCCGGGGAACCGCCAATATAGCCGCCGGACCGGCGATGACACGATTGGAAGCCGAACAATCGATTAAACGCGGTATGGAAGTGGCATTTCAGGAAATTGACCGGGGAGCTGACCTGATCGCCACAGGTGATATGGGAATCGGAAACACCTCGCCATCCTCCGCCATCGCGGCCGTTATCACCGGACTGCCGGTGGCGCAGGTCACCGGGCGGGGCACCGGAGTGGATGACGCGGGTTTGGCCGCCAAGATTGCGATCATTGAGAAAGCCATCCATATTAATAAACCCGATAAAAATGACCCTCTGGACGTGCTGGCGAAGGTCGGCGGATTTGAGATCGGCGGGCTTGCCGGCCTGGTGCTGGGTGCAGCCTCACGGGGAGTGGCTGTAGTGATAGACGGCTTCATCTCCACCGCTGCCGCGCTGATAGCCTACCAACTCGCTCCGGATATCCAGCCCTATCTGATCGCCGCGCACAAATCAGTGGAGGTTGGTCAGCGCGCCATGCTGGAAAAAATGCGGCTTGAACCACTGCTGGACCTGGGCATGCGGCTCGGTGAAGGAACCGGCGCCGCGCTGGCTTTTCATGTAATTGAAGCCTCTGTGCGTATACTTAACGACATGGCCACCTTTGAATCTGCCGGGGTTTCGGACAAAGAATGAAATACCTGAAGCACGCCCTTTTTCTCTTAACCATAATCCCGGCCGGTGACATGGCTAAACCCGAACCCGGTGATACCGGACGGGCGGCCTTCTGGTTTCCCCTGATTGGCGTGCTGATCGGTTTTACCACGGTTGTCGGGTGGGGTGTCTTCAAACTTCTGGTCCCGCTGATCCCGGCGGATGTACTCACCGTGGTACTTTGGGTCGTATTGACCGGCGCGCTACATCTTGACGGGCTGGCAGACTGCTGTGACGGCCTGCTCTGCGCCGCTACTCCGGAAAAACGCCTGAAGATCATGGCTGATCCGCACATCGGCACATTTGGTGTAGTCGGGTTGATTCTGGCGCTCATATTGAAATTTTCCGCGCTATATTCTCTGCCGCCGACCAGCACTTTCTTTATTCTGATCTTCGCGGCCTGTTTCAGCCGCTGGCTGATCCTCATCGGGGCGAAACTGCCTCTGGCGCGCAAAGACGGCATGGCTGCGGATATGTCCGCCGGTCTGGAAAACCGGTCGATCATCGTTGCCGCGATCATTCCACTGGTGTTGATATTCGCCGGAGGATGGCAGGCCGCGGTTTCAGCCGTTCTGGCCACAATCGCGACGGCGGGAATTTACATGCTGGCGCGGAAGCGCATAGGCGGTGTGACCGGTGATGTTCTGGGCCTGACCATTGAAGTCTCTGAGATCGTGATCCTATTGACCTATGCGGCTCTCTGACCTTCCGTTTCGACTCGGCACAACCTCTTACATCATTCCGGATGATATCCTGCCCAACGCGCGCTATCTGGCAGGCAAGGTACGGGATATCCAACTGGTGCTGTTCGAGTTGGACGACCAGAGCAACCTGCCTGACCGCCGTGTGATTGACGAATTGAATGCCTTGGCCCAAAGCCATGATATGACGTATACCGTGCACCTTCCCCTGGACCTGCGGCTGGCGGCTGATGGCATGGAAACACACATCTCCCTGGTGAAAGCCCGGCGGGTAATGGAATCTACCCGCGGTCTCTACCCGCTCGCGTATGTGGTGCACCTGGATGGCAAGGAGGAACGCCTATCCTCTGAACCCGTATTATTGTTACGCTGGCAGGAACAGGCTGTGAAGTCACTGTGTGAGGCAGCGGCTTATTGCGGTGATATCCGGTTGCTCGCCGTGGAGAACCTGGAGGGGTATCCGCCGGAATTCAACGACGCGGTCATCCGTACCGCAGGTTGCTCGCGTTGTATTGATATCGGTCACCTGTGGCTTGACGGTCATGATCCGATACCTTACCTGACGGGCCGTCTGAAAGAAACTACCATAATGCATGTACATGGTATCGGCACACGTGACCATCAATCGCTACAATTAATGACGAGAGAAAAAATGGATGATCTGATCCATTTTTTGGTGGAACAAAATTACACCGGCGTGCTAACGATAGAGATCTTTTCAGAAAACGATCTGACAACGTCGCTTCAGGCCATAGAAGCCAGCGTTACACGCCTGAGAGGTTAGAAAATGGCAGAAAAAGTCACCTTTATATTCGGGGGCGCGAGAAGCGGCAAGAGTTCATACGCGGTCAAACTGGCGCAGCAAACAGGCAGCCATGTTCTTTACGTAGCCACAGCCCGTGTATTGGACAAAGAAATGGAACGGCGGGTAGCCGCGCATAAGGCCGTGCGGCCTGCTGCCTGGTCAACCCTGGAAGCGCCGGAAAATATTTCAACGGCCTTGAAAGGTATACCGCACAATTATTCCGCCATCCTGCTGGATTGCGTCACCTTGATGCTTGGTGAATCCTTCAGTTGTATACCGGAAGATTCCAGTGAAGATGCTTTCTTTAGCGCCGGTGAAGACGCCATGGCTGACCTTTTAGCCGCGATCGACAACCGCCCCGAACCCTGGTTTGTGGTTAGCAACGAAGTGGGCATGGGCATTGTCCCGGAGTCGCGGATGGGGCGGATTTTCCGCGATGTACAGGGCCGCGCCAATCAACAGCTTTCCAGCCTGGCGAATGAAGTCTACCTGATGGCTGCCGGAATTCCTCTGAAGATCAAATAATCCGGGAAAATAAGAATTTCGTAAGAATCCGCAATTTCATGCTTTTTCTATTGATTTATATACAATCCGGTGCTATATTCACTAGTTGAATCAGAATGGTCCTCAGTTAGATTGGAGGTTGTTGCTATGCCAGTTTATACCTATCGGTGTGAAAGTTGCGGAGTTCAATTTGAGAAGACGCAGAAATTCAGCGATGCTCCTCTCACCCGTTGCCCTGAATGCGGCAAGAAAGAATTGCGCAAAGTCTACACCCCGGTCGGAATCGTCTTCAAAGGATCCGGTTTTTATGCCACCGATCACCGTTCTCCTTCCGGTCAGGGGCGCATGAGTGGCGCGCATAATGAAGAGAAATCTTCCACAGAATCGAAGCCGGCTGAAACACCTGCACCAGCAAAACCGGCGGAGACGTCAACCGCGGCTTCAAATTAACCCAAAACACAAATTTTGAACGGGAGCCTACGCTCCCGTTCTTTTTATAATAATAGGCAATGGTACAATTTGATACCGTTGGAGGAGTATTATGACGTCAAAAAATCAAACCCGAACGGTCTCCAAAGCTGAAATACGCAAGATGACTGGTCAGAGAATACTGTTCACGATTGTCGCCATTATCATCATCCTTTCGTGGATTCTTTCTCTGGTCTCCTACTGATCGTTTAAAATCAACTTAAATCATAAATAAATACTAACAGGATACCTATTTGAAACGCTGGCAATTTTGGCTTGGCCTGATCATCAGCATTGTCTTTCTTTATCTGGCATTGCGTGGACTTCAACTTGAACAGGTATGGACGGCACTGCAATCTGCCAATTACTGGTGGTTGATACCGGGCGTACTGGTGTATTTTATCGGGGTATGGGTGCGTGCCTGGCGCTGGCATTATCTGCTGCGGCCGTTGAAGCCCATTTCCACCCGCACGATGTTCCCGATCGTGACCATCGGATACATGGGTAACAATATCTATCCGGCACGTGCCGGAGAAGTGCTGCGGGCTTTCGTTTTGAAGAAACATGAAGGTGTTCCGGTATCGGCTTCACTGGCTACAATATTTGTCGAGCGTGTCTTTGACGGTGTGGTCATGCTGGGGTTTGTTTTTCTTAATCTGCCTGAGCTGACCCGGCTGCAATCTGATTCTGGTTTTGTGGGCAATATCCAGAGCCTGTCCATCTGGGGCGCGGCCGCCTTTATAGGCGCGCTGGTGGTTTTTCTGCTGGCCGCGGCTTTCCCGGCAGCCAGCGAGAAAATAATTGAAAAAACATTTGTTCGCTTCCTGCCGGAGCGCTTCCGAGAGAAAACCCTCGGGTTGACCCGGCGATTCCTTTCAGGGCTCGAATCACTGCGCAGCCCGCGCGAAGCCCTGATGGTATTTTTCACATCCGTGGTCATCTGGCTGCTGGAAACCGGTAAGTACTGGTTCGTGATGCACGCTTTTCCGTTCCAGGTCAGCTTCTTCGCGCTAATGCTGATGAACGGCATTGTCAATCTCTCAACCACCCTGCCTTCTGCACCGGGG
>CAYQTY010000113.1:7005-9717 GCA_964420535.1 uncultured Leptolinea sp.
GGGTTATGTGGGCACCTTTGACGCCCCGGGTATCGCCCTGTTGACGGCTTACGGCGTTTCCGGTGAAGTGGCTGCCGGTTACACATTATTGCTGCATGTAGCCCTATGGCTGCCCATTACAGCGCTGGGCGCGTATTACTTCACCCGGGAAGGTTTGAAATGGGGTGAGAAACCGGAGACACTCGAATGAAGATCGCGATCGTAGGGTGCGGTATGGCTGGCATGTCGGCGGCGTATGACCTGGTTAACGCCGGGCATACGGTTGAAATTTTTGAAGCTGCCGGTGAGCCCGGCGGTCTGGCCGGCGGGTTCAAGGATCCGGATTGGAAATGGTCATTGGAGAAGTTCTATCACCACTGGTTCCTCTCAGATAAATCCATGTTCGGCTTGATCAATGAACTGGGCTGGGATGACCACGTGGTGGTCAAACAGCCCAAAACGGTGATGTTCCACAAAGGCAAGTTCTACCCGTTCGATTCCATTGTCTCTGCCGCCCTTTATCCCGGATTGGGCTGGGGGATCAATAAAATCCGCTTTGGGCTGGCAACTCTGTACATCCGGCTAACATCCAACTGGAAGCCCATGGAACACACCACGGTAGACGCCTGGATGCGCAAGTACGCCGGCGAAACAGCCTATCAGACGATGTGGCTGCCCATGCTCGATGGCAAATTCGGTGAAAAGTTCGCCCGGCAGGTCAATATGGCCTGGATGTGGGCGCGGCTGCACAGCCGAACAACAAAGCTGGCTACGTTCGAGGGCGGCTTCCAGGCATTCGCTGATTCGCTGGCTGCCGAACTGCAAAAGCGCGGCGTGACCATCCGCTTTAATACCGGAGTGGATTCCATCCGCCGGGGCGAAGACGGCCAATTCACCCTGACAGCCGTCGACGGAACTCACACCTTTGACCGCTGCATGGTCACCACGTCACCCGCGTTGATGGCCAAAATGGCCCCCGATCTTCCGGCAGATTACCTGCAGGGTTTGCTAAACCTTAAGAGCATCGGCGCTGTGGTGATGGTACTGGCCGTCAAAAACCCTCTCTCTAAAGAGGGGTATTACTGGTTCAACCTGCCAAAATCCGCCGGATTTCCGTTCCTGGCGCTGGTGGAACATACCAACTTCCTGCCGAAAGAAAATTACAACGGGGATCACCTGCTCTATTGCGGTGATTATCTCGATACCGACCATGAATACTTCCAGTTATCCCAGGAAGAATTGCTTCAGCGGTTCATTCCGGCGCTGCAGCGCGTCAACCCTGAATTCAAACCGGATTGGGTTCGCAAGACATGGCTGTTCCGCACAAAATACGCCCAACCGGTTCCGTTGGTGGATCATTCCAAAAATATTCCGGCCATCGAGACGCCAATACCCGGCCTGTACTTTGCCAGCATGAGCCAGGTGTACCCGTGGGACCGTGGGACGAATTTTGCCGTCGAGATAGGACGCAGGACCGCGCGATTGATCATGACGGCGACTCAAATATAAATCGCTGACTCCATGACGAATCGAGTTTCTTCTAGTATTTATTTTTTATCCACAGCCCCCTTAATTGGGGGTACGAATCAAATTTAAGGCATGTACCCCCATATATGGGGCTGTGGATAACTTTTTTAAACCAGCGATGGCACGAACAGGTATTCGAAACTACATTCTTAAAAATCAACACGTGTCGCTTTTGTTAAGATTAATAACCTTAAAACATCCGGTTTTTTTAGGCTGCCGTAGCGGAATCACCTTGTTTGCCCCACCCATTTTTGTTAGAATTTGGAAGTAAATTAGAGGGGAACGCCCCCAGGCACTCTCACCCGGTAACACGAGAAAAACCAAACATTTTCCTTCCCATTGCACCGCAGTGGGTTTTCTTTACTATTGCCTTTTTGGGAAACCGCTACAAAATCTCTGTTGGAGGCCCGATCAATGATGAACCCACAATCTGCATGGCAGGCGGCATTAGGTCAACTGCAAATGGAAATGCCCAAAGCCAATTTTGATACCTGGGTACGCAGCACTGAATTGATCAACTACGAAAAAAACACCTTCACAGTCGGTGTCCAGAACGCCTACGCGCGTGACTGGCTTGATACCCGCCTGACCAGTTCGGTATCGCGCATTCTGACGGGCCTCATGGATGCCAGCCAGTCGGTTCGCTTTATCGTCTGGCAAAAGAACATTGAACCGGCGGTGGATGAAGCCGCCATTGAGAACGAGATCGAAGAAGAGCAGCGCGAGATCGAAGTACGCACCAACCGCACCCTTAATCCGCGCTACACATTCGATACATTCGTGGTCGGCGCCAGCAACAGGCTGGCTCATGCGGCCAGCCTGGCCGTTGCCGAAAACCCCGCCCGTGCCTATAATCCCCTCTTTCTCTACGGGGGTGTGGGGCTGGGCAAAACCCATATGCTGCAGGCCATCGGCAACTCGACAAACGCCCGTAATTTGTCGGTGCTGTATGTTTCTTCAGAAGAATTTACCAACGACCTGATCAATGCCATTCGTACCCACACCACCAACCAGTTCCGTGACCGGTATCGCAAAGCAGACGTTCTGCTGATTGATGATATCCAGTTCATCGCCGGCAAGGAATCCACCCAGGAAGAATTCTTCCACACCTTCAACGCCCTGCATGGAGCCAACAAACAGCTTGTAATTTCTTCTGACCGCCCTCCGAAGGCCATGGTCACCCTGGAGGAACGGCTGCGCTCGCGC
>CAYQTY010000114.1:0-9653 GCA_964420535.1 uncultured Leptolinea sp.
TCTCGGCTCTCCATAGCTCTGACGGCTTCCCGAAGCCGGATCGTCTCGGTACTTATCAAATAATGACCTCTGAGGTTTGGGTTTGACCGCGGTGATCGTTTGCCGGCTGCGCAGGGCTTCCATGGCCAGTTCGGTCAGCTTCAAGGAATTGAACTCGCCGGTCTTTTCCAAAAGGTTGAGACTTATCAACTGGTCGGCCAGTGAAAGCCAATCCTTCTTGCTTCGGTCACGACCTATGCCAAAGGTTGACAGTGCCTGATGGTTGTGTGACTTCACCTTATCAGTTTCCGTGCCCATCAGAATATCGACGATATGCTGAACGCCGAATACTTCGCCGCTGCGTTTTACGCACGACATAAACTTTTGAGCCGGGATGGTGATATCCACCATCTTGTCTTCTGATTCCATGCACCAGTCACACATGCCGCATTTTTCATTTTTGTAGGTTTCACCGAAATAATTCAGCAGCGGCTTCCGGCGGCAACCGGAGGCTTCCACATAGCGCAGCATGGCATCCAATTGCTCTTCGGCCGCCTGACGCTCTTTGCCCGATTTACTGCGAATAATGTACTGGAGTTTGTTTTTATCACCATAGCTGAACAAGAGGCGGCAGGTGGCCGGTTGACCGTCACGCCCAGCCCGGCCGATTTCCTGGTAATACCCTTCCAGGCTTTTGGGAAGGTCGTAGTGCAGAACATACCGCACATCCGGTTTGTTGATACCCATACCAAACGCGACCGTAGCCACAATGATGTTTACGTCATCCCGAATGAAGGCTTCTTGATTCTTCTTACGCTGCGCGTCATCCAACCCGGCATGATAGGGAAGAGCGGAGTATTTGCGGCGGATGAGTTCATCCGCGAGTCCGTCAACCTGATTGCGGGAGAAGCAGTATATGATCCCCGGACGGCCGGGATATTGTTCGATCATCTCTACAGCCTGAGCCACCGGGTTGTTTTTCTCAACTACTTCGATGATCAGGTTTTTCCGGTCAAAACTGGAAATGAATTCGTTGTGGTCTGTGAAACCCAGCGATTTTTTGATATCAGCGCGCACTTTCTGGGTGGCGGTGGCCGTTAATGCCAGGCAGGTGACATTTTTCAACGATTTGCGCACGTTGATGATCTCGCGGTATTCTGGACGGAAGTCATGACCCCACTCAGAAATGCAATGGGCTTCGTCTACCACCAGCAGGTCAACTTTGACGTTCTCCAGCAGACTGGAGATACGGTCAGTCCGCAGCGTTTCAGGCGCCATGTAGATCAGCCTGGTGTGACCTTTACGAACCTGTTCCGTGTTCTTGAAATACTCACTGGCGGCTAATGAACTGTTTAATGTGACGGCCGGGATGCCCAGTTGTTTCAACTGGTCGATCTGGTCTTTCATCAGGGCGATCAACGGTGAAACGACAACCGTCACGCCGGACTGTAGGAGTGCCGGTATCTGGTAACACAGCGATTTTCCGCCTCCGGTAGGCATGATGGCCAGAGTGTCTTTTTTCTGCAGAACGTTCTCAATAACCTCGCCCTGACGTGGAAGGAAGTCATCATAGCCAAATGTATCTTTAAGGATGGATTGAGGTGTGAGTGTCATGTTTAAGTATATGGGGGATAAAAACAGGCAGCGGATCAGCCGCTGCCTGTTAATGTACCATAGAATACATATTCTATGTGTGTGTTTTGAAAAAAACTTACTGGAATAAAACCAGCGCTTTTTCCATAACGATCCACATGGCGTATACCAGGGGGATCCCTACGGCTGACCATGCCAGGAACACATAGACGGGATGGGCGGTTTCACCGGTGATCCCTGGCTTTGACCCGCGTGTTTCTTCTTCCAGACGGGCTTCGCGGTCGCGCGCCAGTTTGCGTTCTTTTTCAAGCTCTTCAGCGGTCATAAAGTGTTTATCATCCACCGGGCGCACCAGCAGGTTGCAGATCAGGCCGACAACCAGTAGGCCTGCCAGAATGTACATGGTGACGTTATAGACTTGCGCGGTGGGAACACCCTGATTGAGCTGGTACTCGCGGATGTAATTCACCAGTACCGGACCCAGTACCCCCGCCGTCGCCCAGGCTGTCAGCAGGCGGCCGTGAATGGCGCCCACCATCTGTGTGCCGAACATATCCGCGAGATAGGCGGGTATGGTGGCGAAGCCGCCGCCATACATGGAAAGAATGACACAGAAAAAGGCGACAAACAGCGCCAGATTGCCGGTGGTGCTCAGGGTTGGGATGGACGCATATAAAATGATGCCGAGGAGAAAGAACACAGTATATGTATTCTTTCGGCCGATGTAATCAGAAAAGGATGCCCAGAGGAAACGGCCGGCAATATTGAACAGTGAAAGTAGTCCGGTGAACCCGGCGGCTACAGTGGCGATTTGCGCTTTCTGCGCGGCTGTCAGGTCATTGAATCCGGTCACGAAGCCGATAAGCCGGCCGCCAAACACCTCCTGCAATAGCGGTGATGCCATACCCAGGATGCCGATGCCGGCAGTCACGTTAAGGCATAATACCGCCCAGATCAACCAGAACTGCGGAATGCCCCAAATATTCCGCGCGTGAACGTGGTGTTTGGTGATCATCACATTAGCTTTCGCGTTTGCCGGCGGATTCCAGCCTTTGGGTTTCCAACCGAGAGGAGGGATGCGGTAGCCGAACGCGCCTACCATCATGAACACAAGATAGACCGCCGCCATGACAAGGAAACTTTGCCACACGCCAACACTGGTGGGAGACGCGAAATGGTTGATCAGAAAATCGGCAAATGGCGCGCCAACCATGGCGCCGCCGCCGAAACCCATGATGGCCATACCTGTCGCCATGCCGCGCCGGTCAGGGAACCATTTGATCAACGTGGAGACGGGAGAAATGTAACCGAGGCCAAGACCGATACCGCCGATCACGCCGGAGCCGATCCACAGCATCCAGATCTGATGAAGGTAGACGCCCAGCGCCGAAATGACCAGTCCGCCGCACCAGCATAACGCGGAGACGAACCCAGCTTTACGCGGCCCGGCATGCTCGAGCCATGAACCCCAGATGGCCGCGGATGACCCCAGGAAGACAAAGAACAGGGTAAACATCCAGCCGAGCATGGAGATTGGCCAGTCGCAGTTCGTGGCAACGATCTTGGAGAAGAAACCCATGTCAGCCGGGCAGGCAACGGGGGCTGTTATCCCGACGGCTTTTGAAAGCGGCAGCCAAAAAACGGAAAAACCATACGCCATACCAATACAGAGGTGAATAGCCAGGGCTGCCGGGGGAACGAACCAACGGTTGTAGTCCGGTCCGGCAATTGTCCGTTCTTTGGCCAGAAACTCAAAATTTAACATACTCTCCTGTCTCCTTATTTCATTGTTGATCTTCGAAACAATCCATTTGGCGATGGGTTGGAATGGATAACAGTAAGGATATCTCAACAGGATTGTATGAAATACAACACATCAAACGAATCCGTGGTGATATTGTATTCAAAAGCCGCGGGGGAATGGTGAAAATGTGTGAACTGCCCAAAAACAAGGACCGGAGGGCAGATAGCCGGGTAATGGCGTCTATTTTACTCTATCCGGAGCCCGAGTTTACAGGCTGTGCTTGATCCTTCTTTGCGTAAATCTTTACCAATCAACACCCGTTCCAGATTCGCGGGTAAATTTTTGATCCGCCGCCCGGTGGCGTGGGCAATAGCGTTGACGATGGCCGGCGCGGCTGGAACCAACCCCGGTTCCGCGATGTTCTTGGCGCCGTAGGGCCCATCGGCGAAGGGTTTTTCGACAAAGGTTCCGACGATATCTGGAACATCCAACGCGGTGGGAATGAGGTATTCATCGAAATTGACCGCCTGGATATATCCCTGATCGTAATCGACGCGTTCCATGAGGGCATATCCGAGCCCCTGAGTGATACCTCCGAATACCTGCCCGAGAACACCCTGCGGGAAAATGACCGTACCGGTATTATGCGCGGCCCAGTAATTGGTCACCTCTACCTTGCCGGTGCCGGTATCTACCAGCACCTCGGCAACCTGCGCGCCGTAATGGTAGGCGAAATACGGCTTGCCGCTGCCGCTTTCAAATGACCAGTGGTTTTCGGGCGCGTTCCAGCGTCCTTCTGTGGATAAGACCAGCCCCATTTCCAGTGCGTGATCTACCACATCATCAAAGCTGACCGGTTCTTCATCCGGACCGATGTAATTCTCTTTGTCGCGCAGCACATTCAATATGGAGCAATGCAGCAGATCGGCGGCGGCGGTGAGCAGCAGGGTATCCATACGCATGGCTGTCACCCGGGTGGCGTTGCCGCCCAGCACCGTGGCACGCGAGGCGACGGTCGGCCCGCTGGCTTTGGCGGTGTTGGTATCAGGCCGCAGCATATGGATGCGCGAAGGCTCAATACCCAGTGTTTCTGCCGCGATCAGCGTGTAAACGGTACGCGAGCCGTTGCCGTAATCCGTCAACCCGGAGGTGAGGGTGAGGGTGTGGTCATCATTAATGCGCAACGTGCCTACGGCAAAATCCTTTCCTTCGGCGCCCAGTGACATGCCGTGGAATAACGCAGCCACACCGATGCCGCGCCGGAATTCACCGGGTTGGGCTGGACGGTTATGTTCGCTGTCAAACTGTTTCCGGCGTTTGTCCCAGTCGGAGATGCGGCGAACCTGTTCAAGACAATCCACAAGGGCAACATCGTCCGCCAGTTTTTGCCCATGGGAAGTAGTGTCTCCCGGGCGCAGGCAATTTTTCAGGCGTATGTCGATGGGATCCATCTTCAGGCGCTCGGCGATCTCGTCAACCGCCAGTTCGATGCCATAGCACACTTCGGTATTGCCGAAACCGCGGAAGGCTCCAGCAAACCCGTTATTTGTGTAGACAACATCGGTGTCAACGTGACAGGCCTCGTACCGGTACGGTCCCATCGCGTGGATAGTCGACCGCCATGCGGTGAAAGGAGTGATCGCTGCGTAGCCGCCGCTGTCGACTATTCCGTGGAACCGGCAGGCTTTCAGCGTGCCGTCTTTGGATGCGCCCACCCGGTACTTCATCACCATCGCGTCGCGTTTGTACGAGGCGATCATCGATTCTTCGCGGGAAAGCACCATCTTGACCGGTTTCCCGGCGGCCAGCGCCAACCGGGCGGTCTGGGCGATGGTCTGGTACATGGTATCGTCTTTGCCGCCAAACGCTCCGCCTACGTACGGCTGAATGACGCGAACATCTTCTTCAGCCAGTCCCAACGTTTTTACCAGGTTATCGCGCGCGATGAACGGACTCTGGCAGCCGGCGTAGACGGTCACTCCGCTGCTGCCGGGCCATGGAACTGCAAGCGCGCCTTCGGTTTCAATGTAGGCGTGTTCCTGGTGCATGGTGGTGTATTCATCGTCAACTACCACGTCACAGGTATCCAGTATTGGATCAGGTTCTCCCTGCCGCACGATATAGTCAATTAACAAATTGCCCCGTGGGTGACCTTCCGCGTCTCGGGGTTTTTCTCCTACAAGAGGCGCGTCTGCATCCAGAGCTTTACGCGGGTCATACACACCGGGTAAGGGTTCCAGTTCCACTTTCAACGCATTTATCGCGGCCTGCAGAGAATCTTCATCATCCGCGGCAATAGCCACAATGGGGTCACCGGCATAGCGCACCCGTTCATAGGCCAGCATATACATATCGACGATCGGGAAGCCAAATCGGCCGTGATCCACAAAGTCATCGCAGGTGATAATGGCGCGAACCCCGGGTAACGTGCGGGCTTCGGTAGAATCAATCGAAACGATCCGGCCATGTGGTAGGGGACTGCGGTAACACCGCGCGACAAGCATGCCCGGCAAGTAATAATCACCGGTAAATCGGGCGGTACCCATCACTTTCTCCAGAGCGTCAACCCGGTTGGCCGGTTTACCGATAAATTGTCTCTCAGCCACGGTCGTTTTTCTCCCGTCTGTGGATGGCGGCAACTTCAATGGCATCCACAATTTGCTGGTATCCTGTACAGCGGCACAGGTTACCGGCTATTCCTTCACGTATTTCCCTGCGGGATGGGTTGGGATTGGTTTTTAAAATCGCTTCACCGGCCAGCACCATTCCCGGGGTACAAAATCCGCATTGTACAGCGCCATATTCAATAAAGGCTTGCTGTAGGTCGTTGGGTCCGCCATCCGGGGCGTGTATACCTTCAATGGTGACTACTTCCCGCCCGTTGGCCTGCGCGGCAAGAACCAGACAGGAATTCACCAGTTTGCCATCCAGGAGTACAGAGCAGGCCCCGCATTCACCCACACCGCAGCCTTCTTTGGTTCCAATCAAATGAAGATGGTCGCGCAAGAAATAGAGAAGCGAAATATCGGCCGGGGCTTCGGCGGTAGTCGGAGTGCCGTTTACCGTCAATTCAAATTTCATACCGCCTCCAATGCGCCCATGTTGACGTCAAAAACGCGGGCCAGCGCACGCGTGGTCATGGCGGCCAGCGCGGGAACTTTGAATTCTGACGACCAGCGGTAGCCGGATAGTTTGATCATTTCATCCGTCGCCAGTTTACCGGCTTCCCGCAACAAATCAGGCGTAGGAACTTTACCCAGCAGGCTGGCTTCCACATCCTTGAACCGGCAGATCGTAGGCGCGGCTGAACCGGTGACAAAGCGGGCTTCAGCCACTCTACCTTCTCCATCAAGACTGCCGAGCGCGGCAACCGTCAACCGTGAAATGGCCATCGCGTTGCGCCGTCCCAGTTTGAGAAATACACCGCGTGATCCTTCCGGGGGCACAGTGTAGTTTAATGAAACGAGTAAGCCGCCCGGCGGTATGCGTGTTTTGTTGGGGCCCAACACCAATTCACTGACCGGCCAGTTGAATTCTTCGCCGGGCGTGACTACACGGGCGGCGGCATCCAGGCAGACCAGCGCGGGAAGGGAATCGGCGCAAGCCGCGGCGTTGGCCACGTTGCCGCCGATGGTTCCCATATTGCGGATCTGTACCGCGCCGACAGTCTTGCAGGCATCTGCCAGAATGGCCGCGGTTTTTTGTATCACCGGGCTGGCGATCACGTCTGAAAATGATGCGGCGGCTCCAATAATCACCCGGTCACCGTTTTGTTCGATCAGACGCATTTCCGGTATCAGGGTGATATCCACCACCCGGTCACACAGGTCCGGTTTGTGACGTAATAAAAGCACCAGATCTGTGCTGCCGGCCAGTGGCCGGCTTTTGAAGCCTGACTGATTTAATTGATGTACCGCATCCTGAATACTTTGTGCCCGAATATATGAAAATCGTTCCATACACTCTCCATTACCGTTAATTTCGGGTCAGTTTGATCGTTGTAAAGCCTCTTCCATAGAAATTCCGGCCATCATCAAACCGATTTGCTCCACAGTGGCGGTGTCGCGGTCAACGATGCCCATGATGCTGCCTTCATAGATGACGGCGATCCGGTCGGATAATGTGCGGATCTCATCCAGGTCTTCCGATATGAGAAGGATGGCGGTTCCGGAATCGCGCTGCATTAACAACCGTTCATGTATGTATTCCGTCGCGCCAATATCCACGCCGCGGGTGGGCTGGGCGGCGATCAACACTTTCGGTTGACGCGCCAGTTCGCGCGCCAGGATCAGTTTTTGAATATTTCCGCCGGATAAATTTTTTACTGGGGTGTCGAGTCCGGGTGTTTTTACCGTGAATTCCCGGATCATTCTGGCGGCAAAGGCTTCCATTCGGGGAAAATCCAGGAATATGCCGCGCGTGAATTGCGGAGACGCGTGATCCTGCAGGAAGAGGTTTTCCTGGACGGAAAATTCACGGATGGCCCCGTCACGCATACGTTCTTCCGGAATATATGCAAGCCCGGAATGGACCCGGTTAATAAGCGGCAGGGAGGTGATCTCCGAATGGTCAAGGTCGATATGTCCGTCTGTGGCTTTTCGCAGGCCAGAAAGGCACTCAGCCAGTTCGCGTTGACCGTTGCCGGATACACCCGCGAGGCCGATAATCTCACTTCCACGAATTTCAAGATTGATCCCGCGCAACACCTCCGTTCCGCGGTCACCCATGGCATGAAGGTTTTCAATCTTTAACCTAACAGGGCCGGTTTTTACCGGCTGAGGGGCGATCTTCTTCATGTCGCGTCCGACCATCATTTTGACAAGGTCGTTGCGAGTCATGTCTTTTGACGGCCGGGTTCCAATGACCTGCCCGTCGCGCAGAACCGTCACACGGTCGCTGATTTCCATAACTTCGTGCAATTTATGCGAAATAAAGACCAGCGCGTGACCTTCGCTCACCATCCGTTTCAATGTAACAAACAGGTCGTTGACTTCCTGCGGTGTCAACACGGCTGTAGGTTCGTCAAGGATGATCAGACTGGCGCCACGGTACAGGGCTTTAATAATTTCCACACGCTGTTGCTCGCCAACCGAAAGTTGCCAGACATAGGCCGTGGGGTCCACTTTCAGACCATACGCCTGCGAAAGCTCCAGTATCCGTTTAGATACGGTGGTCAGGTCTAATACTGGTTCGTGTTTGGATTTCAATCCCAAAATGACGTTTTCTGCCACGGTAAGGGTAGGCACCAACATGAAATGCTGGTGGATCATTCCAATCCCGGCGCGGATCGCGTCAGCCGGTGAGTGGAATGTAACGGGATTTCCGTCAATAATAATTTCACCTTCATCCGGTTTGTACAGGCCGAATAACTGGCGCATCAAGGTGCTCTTACCGGCGCCGTTTTCTCCCAGAAGGGCATGGACCTCGCCGGCTTTGACATCAAAGCAGACTTTGGAGTTGGCCAGAACACCCGGGAACCGTTTGACGATATTGCACATTTCGACATGTTCAATTTTGTGCTGATCGTTAACAATTTTCTCTGCCGGCATAACAAACCTCGAAGATGAATTTATGATTGAAGGAAAGAGTTTCCCTCCCCTCCGCTGATGCGGAGAGGAGGGTGCTATTACTGGTAGTGTTTAAGGTTCGACTTTAATCTTGCCGTCTTTAATGCCGGTTATGGCTTTTTCAGCCGCCGCTTTTACATCATCCGGTAACTTGTAATCGGGGTTGAAGGCGATTTTCAAGCCATCATTCTTGAGTTGCAAGACGTATTTCTCGCCGCCCAATTTACCTTCAGCGCGTTTGGCGATGATATCTTTCAGCATACCTTTCCAATCATAAACCTGAGAGGCTACTACCAGGTCTTTGGCCAGGGATGCCTGGTCGGCCTGTGTGCCGAACCATAAGACACCGCCTTTATCTTTAGCCGCACCGATGGAACCGACTACAGACTGGGATGAACCGGTCAGAACATCAGCGCCGGCAGCAATGTGGGTCTTGGCCGCTTCTGTCATCAGAGCAACATCGGAGAACGAACCGGTCCAGGTTTTGGAGATGGTGATCTTCTTGTCAACGGATTCAACACCCTGAACGAAACCGTCAATGTAGGTTTTGGCATCGCCAACTTCTTGCTCTTGGAAAGCATGGCAGCCATCACACCATTGATATAACCGCCTTCTTCCGCGGCAGCGGTGTAGGCGTACACGTTATCAAGGCCGAACGTGTTGACATCGGTACCCCAGGCAAATGTGGTGTCAGGGAAATCAGGGGCAATTTCTTGAACAGAAGCGCCGTACTGGGAGCCGTGAGCAATAACAATATCGAAACCTTCACT
>CAYQTY010000115.1:0-5379 GCA_964420535.1 uncultured Leptolinea sp.
GGGTAGGTTTTTCCCGGAAGTTTGATGTGTCTAAAATAATGGTGGATCAGTTTCTCTGCAATACCGGGCGGAATTTGTAACCGTAAATGAGCATACCCCGCTCATCGCCATCCTGGCGGATCTTGCGGGTGACCATTTCCACGGGCATGCCGATGCGCGGCTGTTCCTCGCCCAGGTCTGTCAACTGCGCGGTGACCACGGGTCCTTCTTCCAGTTTGACCAACGCCACGGCGTACGGGGTGGTCTCGTCAAAGTCGGCGGGCGCGTCATGCATCACAGTGTAGGAATACACCTCGCCCCGGCCGCTGAAGTTGAAAGCTGTTTTGGCTTCACCGCCGCAGTGCGGGCATACATCACGCGGGGGGAATATCTTCGCGTCACAGTGGGGGCAAACTTCGCCGACCAGGCCGTAGCGTTGTTTTTTCAATCTCCAATGGCGGGGTATTTCCATAACGTCTCTTCTTTCCTTATACCGGCAAACAGATAAGCCTAGTGTATGGGCACAGGGCTATCAATAACTATCAGGCTTGCCTTTTTATCGATGCCTGAGCCTGTCGAAGGCGGACAGGAACAGGTTATTTCAGGCAGCCCGGGATCCCGTCGTTCTGGTTGTGCCGGTTCAGGTTGAACCCGAAGTACGGTGACGGGTCATACGTGTTGTTGATATCCAGTTCGTTCTTATACAAACCGCTGCCGTCATCCTTCACCACGGAAAGGTGCAAATGCACGCCGGTGGGGTTTCCGGGCGTGCCCGAATAGTTTCCCATTTTCCCTAGCAGGGTTCCGGCTTTCACAAACACTTCCTTCGTACCCGCCGGGAACGCGGCATCGATCAACGGTGTACCGTCCGGCATGGCCATGTGGGTGTAGTACACCCATATCTGCCGGCCGGGCTGCAACGGGTCATCCGGAATCCGCATGATCACGGTGGATTTCCAGTCCGCCTGGCGGGTCAGGTACCCGTCAGACGCGGCGTACACATTGGTAACACCCGGATGCGTACCGCTAAATATGTCGATTCCCTGATGATGGTGACCGATCTTCCAAGAATCATCCCACAGAAAGCCGATGAAACCGTCCGTCGGCATCTGAAACGGGGCGTCGCCGCAGCGCGTACCGGCTTTGATCACCCAGTCCGGATGATTCTCGGGGTGGTTGATAAAATCCATCACGCGCAGTGTGTTTCCCGCGTACATCCGCGAGCGGTATACAAAATAACCGGCCGCCACCCCCATAGCCACAAGAGCCGCCAGGATAAATTTTGTACTGGTTTTCATACTTAGCCCTTCTGAGCCGGAAGCCTCGATTGCATCGACCACGGCCCTGTCCAGGTGATCTGAACCGGGATAACCCTGCCGCGCAGGTCATCGTCACTTTCCAGAAAGACCAGTTTGTTGGTCTCCGTGCGGCCGCGCCAGCGGTTCTTCACTTTATCCTCGAACAGCACAGGCACAGTCTGCCCCATGTAGCGCGCGTGAATCTCCGCGACGATCGATTCCTGAAGGTCTTCCAACAGACGGAAGCGCCGCATCTTTTCCTCAGCCGGCACGTCATCCACCATGTTCCGTGCGGAGACGGTCCCCTCGCGAGGTGAATAGCGCGCCAGATGGGCTACGTCCAATTTCAGGTCAGCCAGCAGGTCAAAGGTGTGCTGGAATTGTTCCGCCGTTTCACTGGGGAAGCCCACAATGATATCCGTGGCAATGGACACCCCGGGAATCATATTCCGGAGTTTCTCCACCAGCCTGCGGTACTGCTCAGAGGTATACCCGCGGCGCATATTGGACAGCACTTCATCGTCACCCGCCTGTATGGGAACTTCGATATGCGGGCAGACCTTATCCAGCGATGCCACAGCTTCGAGCAATTCGTCTGTCATGTAGTTGGGGTGTGAGGTCAGGAACCGGATGCGCTCGAGCCCTTCAATGGTATTCAACTCGCGCAGCAGGCCTGGAAGCCCGGGCAGTGACGGATCGTCCAGCCCGTAGCGGTCAACGATCTGGCCCAGCAGGGTGATCTCTTTCACGCCCTGGCGAACCAGTGAGTGTGCTTCCTTAATAATGTCAACAGCCGGACGGCTGCGTTCCACGCCGCGGCGGTAGGGGATGATGCAATAGGAACACGCATGCGAGCAGCCCAGCACCACCGGAATGTGTGCCGAGATCAGCTTACCGTGTTCGGCCTGCGGCAGTGGAAGGTCTTCATCCATCCACGCGTTGCGGATGGCAGTTTCTTCCGCCAGCTTCAGGCGGGTCTCATCCTGCGTGAGGTACGCCAGAAGCGGCCCCGGATCAGAAGGCGGGGAGAACACGTCAACATACGGGAAGCGCTTCCGCAATTTATCCGGCGTACGCACACCCACCAGGCAGCCCATCAAGTTGATCACCAGGCCGGGGTTGGCCTTTTTCAGCGGAGCAAGCGAACTCAATCGCCCGTAGGCTTTATCTTCCGCCGACTGGCGCACCACACAGGTATTGAGAACAATAACCGACGCTTCTTCAGGGCGAATTGCCGCCGCGTAACCCAGGCTCTCCAGTGACGATGACACCCGTTGCGAGTCAGCCACATTCATCTGGCAGCCTTCTGTCCAGACGTAATATTTCATGCGGGGGATTATAACAAAGAAACCGGATGGATTTCGTCTAAATTACACCAAACAAGTCCGGTTTGGGTAGGGTACAATTCAGCCATGAATTCATACCCCAAAAAACCCTCCGTCCCCCCGGCTGTCACCGGCCTGCTCGGGCTGCTCGGAGTTTTAGTCATCTGCTATCTGGTATACCTGCTTCCGCCGGTCAACGAACGGCTGGGCTGGCGGGTGGAATACGCCGGTATCTACTTAAAAGGAATGGTCAACCCGGTGCCGCCCATGGCCACACCGGCAACGGTCAACACACTGGTCATAGCCGAGTCAACCCCCACCCCTCCGCCGCCCACCCCCACAGTACCGGCCAACACGGAAACGGTGGTACCCACAGCCACACTGACACCCACCCCCACCGCCATCCCGTCCGCGATACGTTTGGATTCGCCGGCTTATGAGAAGGAAGACCTGAACAATTGCGGCCCGGCCGCGCTGGCTATGAACCTCAAGTTCTTCGGTTGGAAGGGCGACCAGTTCACCATCTCAGATGTGATCAAGCCGATCCGCGGCGACCGGAACGTCAACGTGGAAGAGCTGCAATACTACGTGCTGAACTACGCCGGTTACCTGAAAACAGAATACCGGGTTGGCGGTACGATCGAACTGCTCAAGAAGATCGTGGCCACCGGGATCCCGGTGATGATTGAGGAAGGCTACACGATTGACAAGAAATACTGGCCCAATGATGACTTATGGGCCGGCCATTACCTGCTGATCAACGGTTATGATGACGCCAAAGGCACCTTCCTCACACAGGATGTGTTCACCGGTCCTGATGTACCGGTGAAATACGCCGATCTGGATAAACGCTGGCATAGTTTTAACCGTGTGTATATTCTGGTATATCCACCAGATAAAGAAGAAGATCTGAAACAGGTGCTGGGCAGCGACTGGAACCGCGATACCAACCGCCAGAACGCGCTGGATACCGCGCTCGCTGAAACAAAATCCGACCCCGATAATGTGTACGCCTGGTTCAACCTGGGTTCCAACCTGGTGTATTTTGACCGTTATGACGAAGCCGCCACGGCCTACGATACCGCCCGCAAGATCGGCTTCCCGCAACGCATGCTGCGGTACCAGTTCGGGCCTTTCCTGGCGTATTTCCACACACTGCGCTCCGAAGACCTGCTGGCCGTCACCGAGTACGCGCTCAACCGCACACCCAATTCAGAAGAAGCCCTGCTGTGGGAAGGCTGGGCGCTGTACCGCCTCGGGAACAAGACAGCCGCGTTGGAGAACTTCCAGAAAGCGTTGGACGCGCGACCCGGTTATGCCGATGCTGAATACGCGCTGGAATACGCCAGAGTCAACTAGCCCTCCGGTATAATGGATGGTCAGAGCCATCCTATGAATAAAAAAATCATACTTTCACTACTTATCCTGATAACCCTGTGTGTTTGCGGAGCGATCGCCATCATCGCGGGGTTCTTTATCGTCTCGCCAATCACACCGGGTTTGACGACCACCCCGACGGAAGAAGTTCAGGCGCCGCCGTTGCCCGAATCTGCCGCACTGCCGGTTACAACTGCCATGCCCGCGCATCCTCTTGCCGACCCAAGCAGCCTGCCGGTGGAACTTGCCCTGCAAATGGACGGGATCCAGCAACAGGTCATCGCCATCCGCGGGTTAAACGCGAAAGAACCGGTGGTCCGCGATCTGCTGTCAACCGCTGAGCTGCAGGAAAAGGTGAAGACTGATTTCTTTAAAGACTACACCGCCGAAGACGCCCGCGATGACAACCTTTTCCTTACCACCCTGGGGATGATCCCGGAAGGGTTCGACCTGTTAGATCTTTACCTCCGCCTGTATTCCGAACAGATCGCCGGTTATTATGACAGCGAGACCAAGGAAATGTATGTGGTAGGAGATGACGATTTCGGCGGCATCGAGCGCATGACCTACGCCCATGAGTACACCCATACACTTCAAGACCAGAATTATGACCTTAAGAACGGCCTGAAGCTGGATGATGAGTATTGCCGCGGGAACAATGAATACTGCTCCGCCGTCACCGCGCTGCTGGAAGGCGATGCCACGTATACTGAGCAAGCCTGGATGTTGAAAAGCGCCAGCGAACAGGACCGGCAGGAAATGGAAGCGTTTTATGGTACCTACACCAGCCCGGTATTTGATTCATCACCCGATTACATTCAGACCGACCTGCTTTTTCCGTATCTGAAAGGCCTCGAGTTTGTCTATTCTCTCAATGACCGCGGCGGTTACGCCCTGGTGGAGAAAGCGTTTCAAGATCCACCGGTAACCACTGAGCAGATCCTGCACCCGGATAAATACCCTTTTGAAAAAGCGATAACCGTTGACCTTCCGGACCTGGGAAGTGTCCTTCCCCCGGGATGGAAAGAAGTAAAAAATATGGAAATGGGTGAATGGTATACCTACCTGATACTGGCCAAAGGGCAGGATGCTTCATACCAGTTGCTTGACAGTATTGCCCGAAAAGCAGCCGCCGGATGGGGTGGTGACCGCTACACACTGTACCGCGATACTCAGTCCGGAAAAGCCATCTTCCTGCTGCGGAGTATGTGGGATACACAAAACGATGCCAATGAATTCTGGCTGGCCATCAAAGAATATGGCGAAGAACGCTGGGGAGCTCCGGCTCAATCGGCAGAGAAGTCAATGAGTTGGGCGGCCGTCAAAGAAGGTCAGGTAACAATCCGGCAGACCGGGCAGGAGACAATTTGGCTGATCACCCCGGACTCAAACACGCAAAC
>CAYQTY010000115.1:5389-9638 GCA_964420535.1 uncultured Leptolinea sp.
TCAATTAAGACATCGAGGTTTCAATGACGCTGGATATTAACCGGATCAAAGCCATTTGTTTCGATATTGACGGTACCCTCAGCGATACCGATGACCTGTACATTCAAAAAGTTCTTCCCTTCTTTAAACCTTTTGGTTGGCTCACACCCAAAAAAGATCCAACTTTCCTCGCCCGGCGGCTGATCATGAATATGGAAACACCAGGCAACGAAATCTATCACCTGCTGGACCGCTTCGGGATGGACGCCTTTGCCGGAAGAATGTACAGCCGGATCAATAAAACCGTGCGCCCGAAGAAGGCGAAAAAATACCTGATCATCCCGGGAACAGAACAAGTTCTGGTAGCTCTGAAGCAACGCTTTCCGCTATCGGTGGTCAGTGCGGGCAGTCACACCAGTATCTATGGATTCCTGGACGCTTTTGGCTTAACCAGCCATTTCAACGCCATTGCCACATCGCAAACCTGTGAATACACCAAACCGTATCCCCATCCGGTGATCTGGGCCGCGGACCAAATGAAGGTGAAGCCGGAAGAGTGCCTCATGATTGGCGATACCGTAGTAGACATTCGCGCGGGCAAGTCAGCCGGCGCTCAAACAGTGGGTGTGCTGTGTGGGTTTGGCGAAGAAGAAGAATTATGCAAAGCCGGCGCCGACCTCATAGTGAAAAGTCCACTCGATCTGATCGACCATCTGCGGCTTTCCGCCGAATAAACAGTCTCCTCAACCGGATAGGTAATCAACGGCTGCGTTTATGCTGATAAGAAAGCTCTAATTTTCAGCTTGACGGTCATTTTCGCGCGTGTTATGATGCCCTCACTTACCAAGAAGGACGTATGATCGAAATTCCTCCGACTCCGGCCAATGATCAGCCGGACGGCCCGGTTATGGCAGAAAATCTTAATACAGAAGAATCCTCCGAAAACGAATCAGTTTCGGTGTGGCTTTTACTATGGCAAAACATTGAGCGGCGCGGTTGGACTGACCCTGCCATGCGTATCGGCACCGGCCTGGCCACAATTGCCCTGTTGTTAATTGCCACCTGGGTGATGAACAGTTTCTTCCTATCCGGTACGGTGAACAATCCACAAAAAGCTGATTTTTTACCGGAAGGACCGGAACCCACTGTCTTCCCCATTGCCAACCCGGCCATGGTCTCTTTCATCCCTAATCCTCCATCGGAGGGTATCCCGCGCTTAATAGACTCCCACACGTCGCTTCCCATCAAACCCCGGTCAGAAATCGAGCGGTATACGGTGGAGAAGGGCGATACTATTTTTTCTATCGCGTCAAAATTCAACCTGCGTCCTCAAACCTTGCTCTGGGGTAATTATGAAATTCTGGCCGACAACCCGGCCTATCTTACCCCCGGGCAGGAGTTGACTATTCTGCCGGTTGACGGCGTGTACCATCAATGGCACGCTGGCGAGGGTTTGAATGGCGTCGCCAAGTTCTATGGTGTGTCACCGGAATCCATAGTCGATTACCCAGGCAATGGACTTGACCGTGCCACGCTGGGTGATTTTGCCAACCCGAACATTGAGCCTGGAAAAATGCTGATCGTCCCGGGTGGGCAGCGTGAATTCGTAGTATGGTCTGCCCCGCGCATTACCCGCAGCGATCCGGCTGTCGCCAAGATCTACGGCCCGGGCGCATGCGCCGGTGTTGTTGACGGCTTGATCGGCAGCGGGATCTTTCTGTGGCCGGCTCCTGAACGGTTTATCTCCGGGTACGATTATTCGCCCGAAACAGGCCATTATGCGATTGATATCGGTGGACAGTTAAACAATGGCGTGTTTGCCACCGACAGCGGCGTGATCGTTTATGCCGGTTGGAATGATTTTGGCTACGGCAATGTGGTCGTAATGGACCACGGCAATGGCTGGCAAACATTGTACGCGCATCTGAACTCCATCAGCGTCACCTGCGGACAATCCGTATCGCAGGGACAGGTGATCGGTTTGCTGGGGTCCACCGGCCGGTCCAGCGGTCCGCATATACATTTTGAAATGCGCAGTGACCTGTACGGCCGGGTGAATCCGAAAGACTTCTTACAGTAATCATTTGCGGAGATTTCTCCGTTTTTTTACGGCGTGCTAGAATATTCTTAAGGTTCTTCGATTTTTGAGAAAGGAATCTTGTATGCCTGCTATGCTGGATGTCCGTCCATCTCCCATTGCCGGCCGGTGGTATGAAGGCAATCCCGAACGCCTTGCCCGGCAAATGGATTCTCTGTTGGAATCTGCCGTCATTCCGCCTTTACCTGGCGATGTTGTCAGTCTGGTCGCGCCGCATGCCGGTCACCGGTATTCCGGCCTGACGGCAGCCCACGCGTTCAAAACCGTGAGAGGCCTTTCTTTCGATCTTGTTGCCATAGTGTCCCCCTTTCATGATATGTTTCCGGGCACCATGATCACCACCGGGCACAAAGCCTACTCCACCCCGCTGGGGGAGATTCCGGTGGATGAAGACGCCCTGACCGCCCTGGATACTGAGATTTCGCGGCTAACCGGCTCTACCCTGTCACGCATCACCCGTGACGGAGAACACTCGCTGGAGATTGAATTACCGTTTTTACAGCGCAGTTTGAAAGGCCCATTTTCTCTGTTACCGGTTATGGTACATTCGCGGAACGCGGGCGAAATGGAAGCCCTTGGTGAAGCGTTAGCCTCTATCGCGTTGACCAGAAAAACGCTTCTCGTTGCCAGCAGCGACCTGTCACACTTTTACCCGGAAACTGAAGCTGACGAACTTGATTCGTTCATTGAAAAACAGATTGAAGCGCTTTCACCGGCCGGTGTATTGGATGCCGATATAACCGGAAAAGGCTTCGCCTGCGGCGCCGGGGCGATCAGCGCAATTCTATGGGCTTCACTCTGCCTCAATGCCAATAAAGCCATCCTTTTGCACCACAGCAACTCCGCCGCTGAAACAGGTGACCATCAATCTGTCGTCGGTTATGGTTCTGCCGTCATCCTCAAGATTTAACTGATCTTAAATCCTTCTAACAGGAATCGAGTACACTTCCCGCATGGATGCTTCGAAATATATCAGGGTGGCGGTAAATATCCCGGTAATTAACGGGGAATTTGATTACAGCGTTCCGGATACGCTTGACGGGAGGGTTGTCCCCGGCTGCCTGGTCGAAATCCCTTTTAATAACCGCGCGATCCAGGGAGTTGTCACCCGGTTCGTTGACATTCCAGAAGTCGCCGACCCAAAACCGGTCACCGCGCTGGTTGACCCGATCCCGGTAGTCACCACGCAACAGTTGGAACTTGCAGCCTGGTTGGCAGAAGAGACTCTCACACCCATCTGCCAGTGCATTGATCTGATGCTTCCCCCGGGGCTGGCTTCGCAAGCGGATACGCTGTATGAGAATATCTCGAATGATGAAAACCTGCGCGGGCTTGACCAAACCGAGACCCGGATCATGCAGCAACTGCTCAACCGGGGTAGTCTGCGCCTGCATCAACTGGAACACGCCATACCGCACATCTCGTTGCAAGGTTCGCTGCGTAAACTTCAATCAGCCGGCCGGATAACGTCACGATCGGTATTGATGCCCCCGCGCGTGCGTCCAAAATTTGTGCGTACAGCGGCGTTAGCCTGCAGCCACGATACCATGGAACAGGCAAAAAAGAGTTTGAGTATTTTCCCCGCCGTTCAGGTGCGGCGTCAGCGCGCGCTTGAATACCTGGCAGATGAACCGCTGCCGGTTGAAGTCACATGGGTTTATGCCGCCAGCGGCTGCAATATGGACGATTTGATCGTATTGCAGGAATTGGACTTGATTGCGTTGAATGAGACGGAAGTCTGGCGTGATCCCCTGAAAAAAGTAGTTGCATTGAACCAGCCGGCTCCGGAATTAACCATTGACCAACAAAACGCCTGGCAGGCGATCCTGCCGGTGCTGAAAAAAGCCAATTGTGGCGAAGAGATCCGACCGATACTCCTCCGTGGGGTCACCGGTTCGGGTAAAACTGAACTCTACCTGCGGGCTGTAGAAGATACCCTGTTGTGCGGGCGGCAGGCAATTATAAGCGTGCCTTCACTGATGGAGGTATACAGATTAATGTCGAACAGGCCACAAATTTCTTTAACGCAGTCCTCTACCACTATCTTTTCCTGATCCACGCGGATACCGCAGCCGGCAGCCTCGGCTACTTCGTAAAGGCCTCCCCAGATGCCGCATTCGGTGGCGTCGTGCATGGCGCTTACGCCGTCATCACGCACGCCGCAACTCACCG
>CAYQTY010000116.1:0-9546 GCA_964420535.1 uncultured Leptolinea sp.
CATGTCGATCAGCTTTTGCGGCGCATCGCGGCCGGTGATCACCAGATGCAGTTTTTCCGGTTTGTTGGCCGCCAGCCATCCGGTGACCTCATCCACATTGAGCCATCCAAAATGGAAGGGGTAGGTCATTTCATCCAGAACGATCAGGTCATATCCGCCGCTGGCAATTTTTTCTTTCGCCAGTTCCCATCCATGAACAGCGCGGGCTGCCGTCTCATCCAGGTCTTTTGAATCCCATGTAAAGCCGTCGCCGGTGGTGATCCATTCCAGGTCCAACTTTCTGGCTGCCATGGTTTCACCCCAAACGGCTGTCTCTGATTTAATGAACTGGATCACACAGGTTTTCATGCCCCGTCCCCAGGCTCGTAGCACCATGCCAAAAGCGGCGGTCGATTTTCCTTTTCCATCACCGGTATGAATGATGATCAAACCTTTTCGTTCCTGTCTGGGCATGTTTATCCAATCCTCTTATCTTTGTGAATTGAATCGAAAAATTTTATTAAAGATGACCGTCATAATTATCGCGAAACACGGCTCCTGTACCCATACTTCGTACAAGGTAAAGCGGGTGGATTAGCCGGATTGTTCTGAAACCGAACAAAAAACGCGGATTATTTGGTAGTTGTATGGAAGCCCGTAAAAAAGTAGAATATATTTACTATAAAAACTCTGTGGATATGCTTAGGGAGGATTGGATGGATTGGAAAGATAAATTGAATGGAAATCCGGTTGACTGGCTGGTTAACTCTCCCGCGCCCGAGATCCGCAATATGGCGCTGGGGGATCTGCTCGATGTACCCGCGGACGACCCCCGCCGCGCGGCCGCCCGGAAGGAAGCTGTGGCAAGGGGCAATACCGGCCTGGTCCTCTCGCACATGGAACCGGATGGATACTGGGTTAAACCAGGCCCTGGGTACGGCCCGAAATACAAATCCACCGTGTGGGCTGTCACTTTGTTGGGGCAGCTTGGGGCGAAGGTGACGGACGACCCGCGCGTCAATACTGCCTGCCAGTATATTCTCAACAATACCATGGCCGTACACGGACAGATGAGCTACAACGGGGCTAAAGGCGGCACATTTGACTGCCTGCAGGGTAACCTTACCCGGGCGCTTCTTCAATTAGGTTGCAACGATCCGCGTCTGGATCTGGCGGTAGCATGGGTGGCGGCCACCGTCACCGGTGAGGGGATCGCGCCCATTACCGAAAAGAAAGCGGAGAAACGCTTTACCGCGTATAAATGCGGTCCTAATTTTGCCTGCGGCGCGAATAACAAAATGCCCTGCGCCTGGGGCGCGGCGAAGGTCATGCTGGCGTTGAGCCTTGTTTCTGTGGAAAAGCGGACGCCATTGATCCAAACCGCAATCCGGCAGGGGGCGGACTTCTTCCTTGGGATAGACCCGGTCACAGCAGACTGGCCATCCACAACCGGCAAACCGAGCCGCGACTGGTGGTTATTCGGATTCCCTGTGTATTACATCACGGATTTGTTACAGGTGGCGGAAGCGTTGACAGCTCTCGGCTACGGAGCTGACCCGCGCATGGCGTCATTGTTGGAACTCATCCTGTCAAAACAAGATAAAGACGGCTGCTGGCCGCTGGAATACCGTTATGGTTACAAAACCTGGGGCAATTATGGAAAAGAAAAACTGGCGAATGAATGGGTTACATTACGGGCACTGCGGGTGATCAAACAGGCTGCAAACAGCCGGTAAACAATATTTAAATCCCTGCCGGTTTCGAAGATAATCCCGCATTAAAAGGAAATTCCATAAAAACAAAACAGGCGATTTGGGCTTACATGTCTGGAATTTGAGCTAAAGGATCATTGACTTAATAGAACATATGGCTTATTATTGTGTACATAAAACATTTATTCCAGACATATGTTTCATAAAGGAGAAATATGGAAAAGTCGAATTTCAGCCACATCGTCGCCTGGGTTGACCTCAAAAACCTGGGATTCTACAAAGACCTGTTCGCCTATTTAAACTGGGCGGTTCTTTATGACGATCCCAACATGCTGGGCGTGGGCGATGAAAACGGCGGCAGCCTGTGGTTTGGCGCGCCTATCAAGGACCATGCCAATGATTATGACGGCAAAGGTGTCAATCACATTGGCATCGGTGTGAAGAAACAGGAAGATGTTGACTCAACAGTTGAGTACCTGGCAAAACGCGGCATCCCGGCGCTCTTTGAGACACCGCGCCACCGCCCGGAGTTCAGTGGGACAGATAACACCTACTACCAGGTCATGTTCGAAACACCCGACCGGCTTCTGCTCGAAGTGGTCTACACCGGACCGAAATCCGCGTAACCCTGAAGACTGCTCACAGCGCCCGCGTAGTACGGGCGCTGTACTTTTTAAACAAGCTCTTCAGCCGGTTCAACATTTCCCTCGTTTTTCCTGCCATTCACCACTTTTTTCTTTTGCCGGCCTTCACGGAACGCGCCTGAGATCAACCGCTGCAACACTTCGGGAAATCCGATATCGTGCAAGTCCATAATGACAGACAGAGCAACATCCTGTTCAACAGGCCCAAGTGCCGGGTTGCAATTAGTATCTATAAAGAAATAGCGGCCTGATTGGTCAAGACGGATATCAAATTTCGCGTAGCCGCTCATTTTTGTGACATTAAACGCCTTCTTCACATATTCTTTCAGAAGGGGATCCTCATACTTTACATAATGAAAAGCCGAGTCTTTTTCAGTCAGCCATTGATCCTCAAAGGTTAAGAACAGATATTTTCGGTTTGTATCTTTGAAGATTTTTTCCGCCTGGAAGGCACTCTTCTTCTTCTCCTGCAATACGATAACAGTGATCTCACGGCCGCTGATGAATTCCTCCACCAGCACTGGTTCTTTATATGTGCGGATCAGGTACCCCAATCGTTTGCGAAGTTGTTTTTCATTTTCAGAAACGGCATCAGCAGTGATCTCCACCGAGCCATGAATGGCATTTAATTTAGATATCAACGGATAGCGTAGCGCGGGGTCGATATAGTCTTTTGCTGTATTGAAAAGTTGAAAATTGGGAACCGGAACGCCGTGCTGTTGCAACAATTTTTTAATAACGAATTTATTGGTGTCCAGAGACAGCCCCAGAATATCCGCCCCGGTATAGGGAATCTCGAGCAATTCAAGAACTCCCGGTATGGCGGATGCGAGGCTCTCTTTACCTTTAACCGAATCGACCAAGTTGAGGATCAGATCCGGCCTGGTTTTTCGCAGCCAGGCGGGGAGACGTGAATTACCGGGGTGATAGGCTACATTGAAACCAAGATCCTCCAGATAGCCCCCGATAATACGCGCGTCATCTTCGGCATCTTTTTCGGTGATGTACTGGGCTTCTGTCGGGAAGTATTCCCGCTTCACATCACTGAAAATAATGCCAATAAGCTTTTGGCTCAATTCGCTTTCATTGTGTAATTCGGCGGAAATTTGATTATCTGGGATCATTGTTCACCAGTAATCATTGTACCTGTTAATCAAATGTGAAATATGCTCGAGCAAATGGGTGCCAGTAACCAGATTGAGTGACAAACCGATTCGGCAACAGCGGCGAATCACACCCAGAGATCGATGACACGTCCCTTCATGCCCACATATTCATCGCGGATATCCATAATCGTGTAATTGGATTTAGCCCCCTCTGCTTCCATATCCCCCAGATAGCGCAAGTAGGCAATAGCATTCTGACTATCAAATGTTGACCCCTGGCTGGTGAAATTCAACATCGAGATGCCGGCGCCACCTGCTGACACCGATGACCGGACCGACTGCGTGGTGGAGACAGGCACATTTAAACCAACCCTGGTTGTGCGAACCCGGTAGTCCCTGTCGCCGGGTAAAACCAGTGTCATTACTTCAGGGCGATATTCAATTCCCCCGGAAATCCGATTGATTTCCATACCCCGACCTCATTTAATTTAGCTATGAATCAATTGTGTACCATAATTTTATCCAATTTTTACGCATTTTACCTCCTTATTTTTCCGGCGGTTTTCTTAAAACCTGTTTGGGCCGGTGATAACCGGTAGTTTTATTTTCGGCTAATCTTCATAAATTCTTCACAGTTAAATTGTATTGTTTGGGAAAGTAATAAAAAGGAGATAGTATGAAGAAAATAATTATTGGTTCCGTAGTAGCTGTATTTTTGTTTGCCGCCTTCGGCGCTGCCGGGTACGCGTTTGCCCGTTTTACCAACACAGTATACGGAACACCGCGATATGGCATGATGGGGTCACGAGGCGGAATGATGGGGTATCGTGATGATTACCGGGGCGGCATGATGGGCTCTCGATTTGAACGTAATTCTTACCGGAATTCCAGCGGAGAGATGGGCAAACTCCACGATATGATGTTTGCTTCGTTGGCTGAGAAACTGGGAATTCCTGTCTCTGAACTGGAAGATGGATTAAGCAAAGGCGAATCGTTGACTTCTATCGCGTCTTCAAAAGGCTTTGATTCAACAAAACTTGACACACTGGTTGACGAAGCGTTTGCCCAAACCCTTGATCAGGCAGTCAAAGTTGAAATTTTGACTCAGGAACAGGCGGATTGGATGAAGGAGCGCGGTGGAGGGATGATGTTCGGCCGTGATTGGCGTGGAAGGTTCTATGACGGGCAGGATTGCCCATGCATTGATGACGACGGCGATTCAAATTATTTGAAATAACAACAGGGTTTTAAAGTGACCGGCCGATCCATTAAAGAGGGGAGGCCGGTTTTGTTTTTCACCCAATATCCGGTACAAACAGCATTTATAATCAAACCTAATTCCCCGGGTGAGGTGACTATTATGCAAACATACCGTCTGGCACTTATCGGATTCGGCAATGTGGGGCAGGGTTTTGCCCGGATCCTTTGTGATTTTGGTGAGCAATATGAAAAGGATTTTGGCGCGCGGTTTGTGATCACAGCCGTCAGCGACCTGCAAAAAGGCAGTGTATACAACCCGGAAGGATTGGTACCGTCTGACCTGTTGAATGCTGTTGAGGTCAGTGGGTCTCTTGAGCCGGTGGCTGCACCGTTCAAAGGGTGGGACGCGCTGAAAACCATCACCGAATCAAACGCCGATGTTGTGGCCGAGCTGAGCTTTACCGACCTGAAAACCGGTGAACCCGCCATCAGCCACCTGAAAGCAGCCATCAAAGCCGGCAAACATGTGATCACCACGAACAAAGGTCCGGTGGCACTGGCCTTCCGTGAGTTGACAAAGCTTGCGGAGGACCACGGCGTGACCATCGGCGTTGAAGGTTCTGTGATGAGCGGCACACCTTCGCTGCGCATGGGAACCGAAATGCTTCATGCCGCCGGGGTGACCTGTATTCAGGGTATTGTCAATGGCACCACCAATTACATCCTTTCACAAATGGATGCCGGAGCCGCCTACGCGGACGCGCTGGCGGAAGCCCAGGCTAAGGGCTATGCTGAAGCAGACCCCACCGGTGATGTGGAAGGGTTTGACGCGGCCGGTAAAGTTGTCATTATGACGAATTTGCTGATGGGTGGCAATATCGGCATGTCTGATGTTGACCGCCAGGGCATCACAAAATTGACGGTGGACGATATCAAGTCTGCCCAGGCACGCGGAGAACGCTGGAAGTTGATCGCCAAAGTTGAAAAGACCGGGCAGGGAGTGAAAGCCAGTGTTAAACCACAATGCCTTCCGGTGACTCATCCCCTGGCGGGTGTCAGCGGCGCGACAAATGCCATCACGTATACCACCGCGCTGCTGGGTGAAGTCACTTTGATTGGACCCGGCGCCGGCCGTCTACCCACTGGTTTCGCCCTGGTGGAAGACCTGCTGGCTCTTCACCGCTATTCAAAATAATTAATTCTAGAAGAATTTCAAGGACGGGCGGGAGCCGGCCGGTTCCCGCCTGTATAACATTATGGTACTGACATTAAAACTGATCCTCTCGCCGTTGTTGATCGCGGTGGTAAGCCTGGCTGGACGAAAATGGGGCTCAACCGTTTCGGGGTGGTTCCTGGGTTTTCCATTGACATCCGGTCCCATATCCATTGTGATGGCTTTGCAGCACGGCCCGGAATTCGCGGCAGCATCCGCGGCCGGTCTTCTGGGAGGGCAGGCGGCCGTCTGCATATTCTGCCTGGTGTACGGGTATACCGCCCTGCGGTTTGGCTGGCTGATCAGCGCGCTGACCGGAATAACGGCCTTCTTCGCGGCGATCTTTGTGCTTAACCTCTTTACGTTGACCTTGCCGTTGGCGTTCGTGATCATCATTGCGGTAGTGCTGATCGTATTTCTATTGCTTCCCCGCTCAGGCGGTGAATTCAAAGAACTTGTACTCCCCCGATGGGACCTTCCGTTGCGCATGCTGCTGGCAGCCGTATTTGTTTATCTGGTCACCGGTTTTGCCGACGCCCTTGGCCCTCAATTGAGCGGTCTGGTGGCGCCGTTTCCGGTATTCGGGCTGATCATGTCGATTTTTACGCATAAACAAAATGGTTCCGCGGCGGCGTTAAATCACTTCCGCAGTTATGTATCGGCTTCCGCCGGTTACGCGGTTTTCTTTTTAATCGTAGGTTTGGGGCTGACGTCTCTGGGCACCGGCCTGACATACAGCCTGGCGCTGGCGGCGGTCATCTGCCTGAACGGATTGACGTTGTTCTACCTCCGGAAGAATCCGGTTGTTTCAGCTGGATGATGTACGTCCCCTACCGCGATACCGCGGTGTAACCAGCTTTCTTAACGGCTTCCATAATACCGGCTTCTGTGATGCGGGTATCGTCAAACCGTACTTCCATTTTTTGCTTTATATAGCTGGCTTCCACCTGCAAAATACCCGGAACGTCATCCTCTAATGCCTGCAACCGCATAACGCAGGCCGGGCAGTGCATATCCGGAACGGTCAGAGTGATCTTTTTCTCCATATTGTTAGCCTTCAAAAATGATCTTGCCGGTATACATCCCCATCGAGCAGCTAAAGGCCAGCACTTTTCCCGGTTTTTGCGGCGGTATATCCACAGTGACTGTTCCCGTAGCCGGAAGAATTTTCGCGATATCGAGTTCCGGTATGGTGAAAGCCCGGGAGCAGGAATAGGTTTTATTGGTTACCAGGTTTAATTTGACCGGCTGATTGGCAGGTGCTTTGAGGGTTTCAGGTACGTAGCCATCCCTCTTGACGTCCAATTGCAATATCGGATTGATGGCTATATCAGCAGATTGTGATGCCTGAGGTACTGTGGGGAAAATGTTCCGAGCCATCTGGCTGAAGGAATATGGAGAACCGATCAGGTTCATTCCACTATCCACAGCCATCAGCCCCAGAGCAAGAAGTACAGCTGCTACGATTCGCAAAAAGTATTTCTCCATCATAGAGCTCAACTGCGTGGCGAAATACGAGAGAATGAAGAAAACAGGACTGGTTCCGAGTGTGAAAGCAAACAGGAGTGCAGCCCCTTGATAAGGATCGGCAGTAGCAACGGCGGCAGCCATCACGCTCTGGGTGACACCGCACGGAATGAGCAGTGTAAGGGCGCCAAGAAAAACCGGCGAAACCCATGAATCATTGTCTTTCGCTTTCCGGCGGATGAACCGGGTCAACCCGGATGGCGGCTCAAACGTGAAATACCGGAACACAGGATGAACGTTAAACATCCGCAGCGCGTTGCCGATAAGGAACAGGCCAATGGCAAACTGCAAAACAGACCGTGATACTGTGTTCAATTGAAAGACGGACCCGAGCAGCCCGAAAAGAAATCCGGCAGCGGTGTAAACTGTCAACTTGGAGAGCAGGAACAACAAAATGGTTATGGCCACCCGGGGTTGGAATTTCTTCTTAACCCTGGCAGCGATATTCTGTTCGATCTGGTTGGCCAGAGAACCCGCCAGTAAACCACCCTGAACGGCCATACAGGAAAGCCCCCCTGTGGTTAAACCGGTAATAAATGCAACCCAGAGATCCATCGTTTTCTCCATTACTCAACCAAATACGATATAAAAACTCCGATATATATTGTAGCAGGATTTACCTCGAATAACTCTCCTTAAAGAAACGTTAAGCACGGTCATTCATCACCCTGTTCATAGGCCGATATTCTAATTAATCACCCGGATTAATATTGAGAATGTCACCTGCATGAAAAAGTCACATTGATATAGAATGGAGTTAATACTAAATCAAATGTGCGGGATAAAAAGATGGCACAAAAAATCGCGTTAGTGACAGACAGTACCTGTGATATTCCAAAGGAATGGGTGGAGCAATACGATATAACCGTTGTTCCACTGACAATTGTAATGAAGGAAAATGAAGTGCTCACAGACGGGGTGGATATCAGTCCCGTTGAGTTCTATGAGCGTCTGGTGGCGGAAAAATTGCGTCCCACCACATCCCAACCGGCGCCGCAGTTATTTTTGGACGCCTACCGGAAGGCTGCTGAAGCCGGCGCTGAGCAGGTGCTGGTGATCACCATCAGCAGCGCAATGAGCGGGACGATCGAATCCGCCCGTCGGGCGGCGGAAGAATCTCCCATTCCGGTTGAAATCTGGGATGGTAAATCTAATTCAATGGGGATTGGCTGGCAGGTGATTGCGGCCGCGCGGGTGCGGGAAGCCGGCGGCGGATTAAAAGATATGCTCGTTGCAGCAGAAAAGACACTGAAGAGTATGGCGTATTACATTTCCCTGGATACCATTGAATATCTGGCCCGCGGTGGGCGTATTGCCGAAGCCGCCCGATTTTTGAATTCAATTCTCCGTATCAAACCACTGATCTACGTAAACCACGAAAAGGGTGCTGTAGGCGCTTCTCTGCCTTCACGGTCAAGAAAAGCCGCGATCGAGGATGTATACAAAGAGTTTTTCCGCCACCTCGACACAAACCTGCCATTGCATATCACGGTTCTGCACAACAATGCCCTTCCGGAGGCCAAAGAAATGATGGAACGCATCGTCAATGAGTTCCACCCGAAAGAGATCTTTATCTCGATCGTTTGCCCGGTGCTTGGCGTGCACACCGGTCCTCGGGCGCTTGCGCTTGTTGGCTATTCCGGGTAACCCCGAAAATCCGTACGAACAAAATTTCACCCGCCTGATGAGTTTGACATCAGGCGGGTTCTTTATTACCGGGAACGGAAGTGATTACAATTCAACCAACCAGGAGGATTGCACATGACCATCAATGCAATCTATACTCACACCAATCTGATCGCGCGTGACTGGCGCAAATTGGCGGATTTTTATATGGACGCTTTCGGTTGTGTTCTCGTTCCCCCTGAACGTAATTTACTCGGTGATGCTATAGACAGGGGCACGGGGGTCTCCGGCGCGCACATCACCGGAATACATCTGCGGCTTCCGGGTTACGGTGACACCGGGCCAACGATAGAAGTATTCTCGTATAATCTACCAGGCGATGAAGGGGAAAAGCGGGTGAACCGGCCGGGATGG
Source organism: uncultured Leptolinea sp. (assembly GCA_964420535.1). Taxonomy (GTDB): domain Bacteria; phylum Chloroflexota; class Anaerolineae; order Anaerolineales; family Anaerolineaceae; genus Leptolinea. The sequence continues at coordinate 9,422 of CAYQTY010000116.1, forward strand.
AGTCACATTGCCTTCCGGGTGGACGATGTGCCCGAGGCGGTGAAAGCCGTTCAGGCACTGGGCGGCGAGTTGGTCGGGGAGGTGGTCACAACGGTGGTTGGAACGGATAAGTCCGTCACCTGGTG